>DATFFJ010000315.1:0-9282 GCA_035250065.1 Aeromicrobium sp.
GTGAAATCGGTTGCTGGGCGTCTGGCCACCAGTGGCTATTCGGCGCTTGCCGTCGACCTGCTGTCGTCGCGCGGTGGTACGAACTCGTTCGAGGACGAGGCCGAGATCATGCAAGTCCTTCGTGAGGCTTCACCCGAAGACCTGGTTGCCGACATGACCGCCGCGATCGATGAGCTCGAGCGTCGCGTCCCGGACGCCAAGATCGGGGCGATCGGCTTCTGCTTCGGCGGTGGGATGGTCTGGCAGCTGATTCAGGCGGGCGAGCCCAGGCTCGCCGCCGCCGCGCCGTTCTACGGGACGACGCCGGATGAAGGACCGGATTTCTCCAAGTCGAAGGCTGCCGTGCTCGCGGTGTACGCCGAGCTCGACGATCGCGTCAACGCCACGCGCGACGGCGCTGAAGCCGCACTTGAGAAGGCCGGCCTCGAGCATGAAGTCGTCACTTATCCGGGTGTGAACCACGCGTTCTTCAACGCATCCGGCGACAACTACAACAAGACGCAGGCCGAAAAGGCCTACGCCAAAGTGCTCACATGGTTCGGTGAGCACCTCGCCTGACCGGCGTCTTGTGCACTGTGACCAAAATATGACCTGACCTGCGCGTTTTCTGTCACATTTCCCTCGCGTTCGCCCACCGGCCATGTGAGTATGTCGTATCCGCTCCCGCTCGGGGGCCCCGTGATTGGGAGCCGGTGTGACGCAGGTCGAATCCTTCCCAGAGTTGCAGTACGTGACGGTGCACGGGCATCGCCGGGCGTTCGTCAAGACGGGTTCCGGCCCTGCGCTGTTGCTGCTTCACGGGCTCGCTTGCGACCACACCACGTGGGGCCCGGTCATCAATCGCCTGGCCGAGGACTTCACCGTCATCGCTCCGGACTTCCTCGGTCATGGCGAGTCGGACAAGCCGCGTGCGGACTACAGCATCGGCGGTTACGCCAACGGCATGCGCGACCTCCTGACGATCCTCGGCATCGACAAGGTGACCGTGGTCGGACACAGCTTCGGCGGCGGCGTCGCCATGCAGTTCGCCTACCAGTTCCCGGAGCGCACCGAGCGACTCGTCCTCGTCTCGGCCGGTGGGCTGGGCCCTGAGGTGTCGCCGGCCATTCGGGCGATCCTGTTGCCTGGGTTCCACCAGGTCGCCACATTGCTCAATCTCCCGGGCATGCGGTCCGTGACTCGGTCCGTGCTCACCGGCTTGGCCGACTCCGGCGTGTCCTCGTTGCGTGACCTGGATGAGGTGGCCGACATCGTCGCGTCCTGGCGGGACCCGAAAACGCGGCGCGCCATCCGGCACTTGGTTCGTACCTGTATTGACCTCAGGGGTCAGGTCATCACCATGCGCGACCGGGCCTACCTGACTGCGGCGATGCCCATGGCCATCGTGTGGGGCGGGTCCGATCGAGTGCTCCCGGTGAGGCACGCCGAGGTTGTGGGGAGCCTTGCCCCGGACGCCCGCGTTGAGGTGTTCGAGGACGCCGGTCACTTCCCGCACAAGGACGAACCAGAGAGGTTCATCGGCTTCCTCACGTCCTTCATCCGCGAAACCCAACCAGCGGTCTACCGTCGGGCCAACGTCCGGCGGTTGCTCCTCACCGGCGGTACCACCACTGCGGCCGAGGCCAAGAAGCGCGAACTCGTCGTCATCCCGGGCGCCGCAGGCTGACGAGGCTCACGCCAAGCTGATCAACGCGACCGCCAGTGCGGCGAGCCCGAGTCCGAATGCCTGCGCTCGGTGGATGCGTTCGTGCAGGACCGAGGCAGCCAGCGCGACCGTCACCGCTGGATAGAGCGAGACCAAGACCGAAACGACGGACAACAGCCCGGCCTGGACGGCCCACAGCAGGCACGCGTTGGCCAGGGTGCCGAGCGGACCGAGGATGAAACCGATCCACGCCTGGCGGCGAGGCCAGAAGGGTTGCCTTGTCCCTAGGGCGAGTGCCATGACGGGCACGAGGGACACCACCTGAGTCGCCAAAAGCGGTGTCAGCTCGGCGGCCGGTTGGAAGCGATCGATGCAGACGAAGCCGGCGCCGAACCCAATGCCGGCCAGGACACCGTCCAGCATCCCGGTCGACTCCCGCACGTCCCTGGCCTCCGCACCCGGGGAGTTCCCGTCCGTGGACGCGATCAGCCAGATGGCTGGCAGCGCGATCAGGATCCCGGCTGCTGCCAGTGGTCCGGGCCGTTCCCCGGTGGAGAGGCCGACCGCGATCGGCACCACCGCGGCGCCTACAGCCGAGACCGGTGCGACCACGCCCATGCGCCCGGTGGACAGGCCTCGATAGAGGAAGGCCGTCCCGGCCCCGACACCGAGGCCGGCGGCGGCGCCCCACGCCCAGTCGGCTGCGGTCGGTGAGCCGCCGAGCAGCAGCACGGCGAGGACGGTTCCGGCCAAGGCTCCGAGCTGGACCGCAACGGACGTGACCCACGGTCCATGCCGCTTGGAGAACACACCACCGTAGAAATCGGAGACGCCCCACCCGGCGGCGGAGATCAGGGCGAAGACGATGGCCACGCGCTGAACCCTACGTGCAGTGAGTGAGGGCTCGGGCGCTTGCGCACGGTGCCCGAGCGAGCAATCCCCCGCAAGCGGGAGGTGCCCCCAGTTGAGCGCCGGAGGCGCGATCAGACGCCAGGGAAGACCGTGCCGTGACAGCCCGGAGTGGTCGCCTTACGCTGACCTGCATGAACATCGTCGATGCCGTGACCCTTCCAGCTCGCCTGACGGTCGCGGTGACGCGCGCGACTCTCGGCCTGGGGTACCTGGCATCGCCGGACGGTCCGATTCGACGCGAGGCCGGCTACGGGGAGCGCGTCGGTCAGATCCTCGGAGAAGGCGGCCTGCTCGAACGCCTCGACCAGATCATCGCCGACGAGCGCGGCCTGGTGTCGCTGGGCAACACGGTCGCGGAGCTGACGTCACCCGATCGTCCGCTCGGAAAGGCGTTGGCACCGGGCGGCATCGTCGACCGGCTGCTCGCCGAGGACGGCCCGCTGCTGCCCCTTCTTGCCGACAACGGCCCGGTGTTCCGCCTGCTTGCACCAGGTGGACCGATTGACCGCATTTCGGCCGACAATGGGCCGCTGTATCGCTTCCTCGCCCCCGAAGGACCGCTCGACCGGCTGCTCAGCCAGGAGGGTGCGATCGAGCACATCCTCGAACCCGGCGGACTCGTCGACCAGCTGCTGGAGGATGACGGCATCCTAGAGAGCTTGCTCCAGCCGGGCGGGACGCTGGAGCAGCTGGTCGCGCTGGGCGACACGATCCAGCGGATCATCCCGACCCTCGAGCGCCTGGCTCCGCTCATCGGATCATTGGACGAGACCGTGCCGGGTCTCCACGATGCAGTCAACGTGTTGAATGCGACGGTCGAGCCGCTGAGCCACTTGGCCAACAAGGTCCCGATCGGCCGGCGGCGCGCTGTCCTCACAGCCGCTCGGCCCGAATCGAGCCCCGAGGAGACCCCGGTAGGCTGACTGCGTGTTCCTCGCTTCGCTCGTCAACGCGACTTCGCCTCCTCGGCATCGAGCGAGCAACGCTCGCTCGTGCTCTCGGAGGCTCGCCGCGTGCCTGTGAGCAGCAGCGTCAACCTCGACCATCTCGACACCGTTGCTCAGGCCGAGTCGTCGCCCGATCGCGAGCAGCCGTGGTCTGAGCTGGGACTCAAATCCGACGAGTACGAGCGCATCCGCGAGATTCTCGGACGCCGGCCGACCTCCGCCGAGCTCGCCATGTACTCGGTGATGTGGAGCGAGCACTGCTCCTACAAGTCGAGCAAGGTGCACCTGAGCAAGTTCGGCGAACTGCCGCAGGAGACGCCGCGCGGCAAGACGCTGGCCGGCATCGGCGAGAACGCCGGGGTCATCGACATCGGCCAGGGCTACGCCGTGACCTTCAAGGTCGAATCGCACAACCATCCCAGCTACGTCGAGCCCTACCAAGGTGCGGCCACCGGCGTCGGCGGCATCGTCCGCGACATCCTGGCGATGGGGGCCCGGCCGGTCGCCGTCATGGACCCGCTCCGGTTCGGGCCGTTGACGGCCGATGACACCCGCCGCGTCATGCCGGGCATCGTCGCCGGCATCGGCGGCTACGGAAACTGCCTCGGCCTGCCCAACATCGGCGGGGAAGTCGTGTTCGACAAGACCTACGTCGGGAACCCGCTGGTCAACGCTCTGTGCGTCGGCGTGCTGAGGCACGAGGACCTTCACCTTGCGCACGCCTCGGGCGAGGGCAACCTCGTGATCCTGTACGGCGCCCGCACCGGCGGCGACGGCATCGGCGGCGTCAGCGTCCTGGCCTCCGAGACGTTCGACGCGGATGGTCCAGCCAAGCGACCGAGCGTGCAGGTCGGCGATCCGTTCCTGGAGAAGCTGCTCATCGAATGCACGCTGGAGCTGTTCAAGGCCGGCGTTGTCGGCGGCATCCAGGACCTCGGCGGCGCCGGCTTGTCCTGCGCGACGTCCGAGCTGGCCAGCGCGGGCGACGGCGGCATGCACGTCCACCTCGACCGCGTGCCGTTGCGCGACTCCACGCTGTCGCCGGAGGAGATCCTCATGAGCGAGAGCCAGGAACGCATGATGGCGGTCGTCGAGCCGGGGAACCTCGATGCGTTCATGGCCATCTGCGCGAAATGGGAAGTCGAGGCAACCGTCATCGGCGAGGTGACGGAAGACGGCAGGCTCGTCATCGATTGGCACGGCCAGACCGTCGTCGATGTACCCCCGCGGACCGTGGCACACGACGGACCGGTGTACCACCGGCCGCTCGAACGGCCGGCCGCCCAGGACGCGCTCGAAGCCGACCCGGCCGAGTCCCTGCCGCGGCCACAGTCCGGCGACGAGCTGCGCGACGCGCTGTTGCGCATCGCCGGATCACCGAACATCGCCGACAAGTCGTGGGTCACCGACCAGTACGACCGCTATGTCCAAGGCAACACCGTGCTCGCGCAGCCGGAAGACGCCGGGATCGTCCGGGTCGACGAGGAGTCACACCTGGGCGTCGCGGTCTCGACCGACTGCAACGGCCGGTTCGCCCAGCTGGAAACCTATGCCGGTGCCCAGTTGGCCCTCGCGGAGGCTTACCGCAATGTCGCCGTCACCGGCGCGCAGCCGCTGGCCGTCACCGACTGCCTGAACTTCGGTTCGCCCGAGGACCCGGGTGTGATGTGGCAGTTCGCCGAGGCGACGTCCGGCTTGAAGGACGGTTGCGCCGAGCTCGGCATTCCTGTCACCGGGGGCAACGTCTCGTTCTACAACCAGACCGGTGACGTCGCGATCCTGCCGACGCCGGTCGTCGGCGTTCTGGGCGTGATCGACGACGTGCGTCGGCGGGTGGCCAAGGGCTTCCGGGCGGCGGGCGAACACGTCCTGCTGCTGGGTGAGACGACCGAGGAGCTCAGTGGCTCGACGTGGGCCGATGTCATTCACGACCACCTGGGTGGGAAGCCGCCGGCTGTCGACTTCGCGGCCGAGCAGGCGTTGGCCGGCCTGCTCCAGACGGCTGCTCGCGAGGGACTGGTGGCGTCGGCGCACGACCTGTCCGACGGTGGCTTGGCCATCGCGTTGATGGAGAGCGCCCTCAGTCGCGATGTCGGGGTCAGCGTCGACTTCGGTGATGAGGACGCGTTCGTCCAGTTGTTCAGTGAGTCGACGGCGCGGGCTCTCGTGACGGTGACAGCGGACAATCACGAGGCCTTCGTCGAGCTGGCCCTCTCAGCCGGGGTGCCGTTGTCGTCCATCGGGCTGACGGGTGGCGACGCACTGACCGTCGCCGGGCCGACCGGATTCACCGTCTCGCTGGCCGATCTGCGGGCCGACTGGTCCGCGACCCTGCCCGCGGTCCTGGGGCCGACCGTGCAACATTCGGCCTAGTTCGCCAGATCGGGGGAGTCCGACTGACGTCCGGCTGGATTCAGCGGCAAGCGCCTCGTTGTAGAGCGGCCCACATTTGGCTCGCCACCTTCTTGCTGGAGCCAAGGCCGTTTGCCTTGCGATAGGACCACGTCGCCCCCTCGGTGATGCGGCCGTAGTAGCCGGTAACCGGGACGCTGCGGCCGGTGAGCGCCAGCGCGCGCTGGACTCGCCTGACCGCGCTGCCTTCGGATCCACGCTCCAGGAACGGAGTCGACCCGGCCGCTGCTCTTGCCACGGCTGGGCACCTGCGCTCGGCCGGCCTGGTTGGCTGTGACGTGCCCGAGACGTCCAGCGCGTTCCAGTCGATCGTCAGTGTCTTGCCGCCGAAGGTGACCCGATTCCCGTTGTGGTACTGGTGGATGCGCCGCTTCTGCCAGAAGGCATCGTTGAGGTAGGGGCCTCCATCGGTGTCGGCTTTCTTGTTCGTCCACGCAAACCAGATGTGGTCGGGCGCCGTGAATCCGGCCCGGCGCCCGGCATGTGCCTCGTCCATCGCCTTGATGGCTGCAGACCCGCTCGAGTAGACGCCGGAGCGGTATCCGTAGCGACGCAGCGTCTCGGTCCACTGGTCGATGAACTCCAGAACGGCGTTGTCGCATTCTCTGGTCCGCTTGTACCACTCGATGTCCAGATAGGAGACGCTGCCGCGACCGAAGCCAAGCCGGTACATGGCGCGGATTGTCTCGACTGCATCGGACGCCGCTTGCTGCCGCGCCGTTCGGATGTTGCGCGACATGTGCTTCTTCTGGACGCGACTGTTCGGGTTGTTCCTGAAACACGGGGACTGGTAGCCGACGTGAATCGGGATGAACCGCCAGCCGCGTGCGGCGTTGGTTCGCACCCACCCGGGGCTGAGGTTTGGCTGGTAGGCATCTCCGCAGTAGCGCGAGTTCCCGGAGACGTAGATGCCGACAGCCCGGAAGGGCGACTTCGCCCGCCACGCGTCCATCGTCGCCTGATCCGGAGCCACGCAGGTGTCGAACCCGAGACCCCGGTAGGTGCCCGGGGCTTGCGGTGCAGGAGCCGCAGGCGCCGGACTGGCCACGCCGATGACAAGGGCGGCCGTGGCCAGGGCGATGCCCACGGCTCGCGTGGGGGAAGACACGCGCATTCCTTCACGGTAGTCACAGCCGTCACTCTTGCCCCACATTTGCCGGGGCGTGCGCGTGTCGGCACGCGGGACTTGAGCCCTACGATCGACCGCATGGGTGGCCCGGAGAGTGGCACGGGTATCGACGCGGAGATCGGCACTGTGCTTGAGCTCGAGATCGAGCGCGTCGCCCACGGCGGCCACTGCGTCGCGCGGGTCGAGGAAACTGATGGCCGCAAGCGGGTCGTTTTCGTCCGCCACGCCCTTCCCGGCGAGCTCGTTCGCGCCGTCATCACCGAGGTGGAGAAGTCGTTCCTGCGCGCCGATGCGATCGACATCCTGAATCCGTCGCCGGACCGCGTCGAGCCGCCGTGCCTGCTGGCGCACCCGGACGGCTGCGGCGGCTGCGACTTCCAGCACGCCACGCTGCCGGCGCAACGCGGCTTGAAGGAGTCGGTGATCGCCGAGCAATTCAGTCGCCTCGCCGGGATGGACGTCGACGTCACCGTCGAGGAGGTCCAGCCGACGCTGCGTTGGCGCACGCGGATGCAGTACGTACAGCTCCCAGGTGGTCGGCGCGGTCTCCGCAAGCACCGGTCGCACGCGATCATCGAAGTGGACGACTGTCTCATCGCGGCACCCGATGCTCGCGATGCCGCCCCGTCCGACCGGACGCCGGTCAGCGAGACCGTGCTGGGTCATTCCTTCCAAGTCGCTGGTGACGGGTTCTGGCAGGTCCACCCGGAAGCACCACGACTTCTTGTGGAGACGGTCATGTCCATGCTCACCCCGCAGCCGGGCGAACGAGCCCTCGACCTGTACGCGGGCGTCGGGTTGTTCAGCTCATTCCTCGCTGAAGCGGTGGGCGCCTCCGGGCACGTGACGGCCGTGGAGGGGAATCGTGCGGCAAGCCGCTGGGCGGCGGAGAACCTGAAGCCCTTCGATCATGCGACGGTGCGGTGCGCGCCGGTCGAACGGTCCATCGACGGCATGCTCGCGGACATCGTGGTGCTCGACCCGCCGCGGGCAGGTGCCAAGCGGAAGGTCGTCGAGGCCATCGCGGCGCTCCGGCCGCGGGCCGTCGCCTACGTCGCGTGCGATCCGGCGGCACTGGCACGCGACGTCTCGTACTTCGCCGAAGCCGGGTATGCGACGACTCAGCTTCGCGCGTTCGACCTTTTCCCGATGACGCACCACGTCGAGTGCGTCGCGCTCCTCGCGCCTACTCGGTGAGACCCGCGTAGATCGTGCCTTCGATCTGCATGAAGGTCTCGACGATGGGCCAGTCGAAGAACGGCAGCACCTGGGTCGCCAGCATGGCGCCGACGCCCGTTGCGCGGTCGATGAAGTAGTACAGGTTGAACAGTCCGGCCCAGTCACCCGTGCCGGCCCGCCGGGCGTCCGGGACGTCCTCCAGCGTCAGATGGAAGCCCAGCCCCCACCCCTCAGCGAACGGGTACGGCGGAACGTCATTGCTCAGCTCCGGGGCAGACGTGGGAATGCCCTCGGCCGGCATCGGCACGCCACGCAGCGAGTCGCTGAACGCCAGCTCGACCGTCTCCTCGTTCAGGATGCGTGCTCCATCGAGCTCGCCCCCGCGAAGCAGAGCCCGCATCAATCGGCCATATGCCTCGACGGTGCCGTAGAGGCCGTGGCCGCCGGCCCAAAACTCGGGTACCTCCGACGGCTCACCCGGCATCTCGGCCAGGGTGCCGTCCGGCATCCGCGCAGATATCGGCATCATGCGCGCCTGTTGCTCTTCGGTGGGGTGGAACGTGAGGTCGGTCATGCCGAGTGGTCCGGCGATGTGCTCGTCGACATACTCGTCCAGCGGCTGGCCACTGACCTGCTCGACGAGCACGCCCAGCCAGTCGGTGCTGGTCCCGTATGCCCAAATCGTTCCAGGGTCGTTGGTCAGCGGTGCGTCGGTCAGGGCAGCCTTCTTGCCGGAGTCGACGGTCGGGACACCGGTCGCCTCGTGGAACCTGGCAATCTCGGAACTGGTGAAGTGGTACGACAGCCCGGAGGTGTGGTTCATCAGTTCGCGCACCACCACCGGCCGGCTCGGCGGGCGAAGGACCGGAGTGTCGCCGTCGAATCCTTCAAGGACGTCGAGCTTGCCGAACTCGGGCAGGTGGGCGGCTACCTCATCGTCGAGGGAGAGCTTTCCGCTTTCGATCAACTGCAGGGCGGCCACGCTGGTCAGCGCCTTGGTGCATGACATGTAGGCAAAGATGGTGTCGGGCTCGATGCCGTTGGCGCCCGAATAGAGC
>DATFFJ010000316.1:0-19860 GCA_035250065.1 Aeromicrobium sp.
TGGTGCTGGTCCTCTCCTCGGTCTCCCTGTGGCTCCGCGAACCCCGGACCGCCGTCAACGAGTTCGAGGTCAGCGAGATCTCGCAGGTCGCAATTCGGTCGACGAACTCCGACCTCACCATCGTCGAGGGCAAGACTGACCGGATCGTCGTCCGTGCGACGGTCATCGACGGGCTGACCAGCACCAACTACGAGCTTCACCGCAGGGAAGACGAGATCGAGGTCGTGGGCCGCTGCCTGCGCTGGCTGTCACTCGGCCGTTGTGGCGCGCGCGTGACGGTGGCCGTGCCCAAGGACTATCCGCTGCTGATTGCGACCGGTTCGGCCGACGTCAGAGCGGAGGGTCTTGCCGACCGCGTGGTCACCGTCGGCACCGGCAGCGGCGATGTCGAAGGCGTGAGACTTGGCGTGCAGGAGTTCTCGGTCGACTCCGACCGCGGCAATGTCTCCGCGACGTTCGCCAAGGCGCCGTATGCGCTCAAGGTGACGACCAAGACCGGCGACATCACTGCGAAGATCCCCAAGGGCAAGATCCGCTATCTCGTCAACGTCTCGAGCGAAAGCGGCAAGGTCGACTCGAACCTCGTGGACCAGCAGAACGGCCGCGGCATCATCCGCTTGCTCAGCGACAGCGGGAACATCTCGGTCCACAAGTCCGAGTGAGGCGGAGGCCCCGAACCTGCAGCGCGGGACCTTCCTCAATGGGGTGGCTGACGGGACTTTCCCCCTAGCTCTGCGTGCCTTTGGCACTCCGAGCTGGGACCCCCACGTCCAAGTCCGCCTACCCACCCCAATGGGAAGAGGGCCCACGCTGCGCGCGGACCCTCACCGTTGGGGTGGCTGACGGGACTTGAACCCGCGACCACCGGCACCACAAGCCGGGGCTCTACCAACTGAGCTACAGCCACCATGGCCGGCCTGAGCCGGAACCGGAGCGAGTCTACCCGGTGGCCACCGGCCTCAAGAATCGCCTTCGGCGACCTCGGCAGCGAGCGACCGCGCGGTCTCGCTGTCCGGTCCGGGCGGGGGTACGAACACCGCCTTGCGGTAGTAGCGCAGCTCGTCGATGCTCTCGGCGATGTCCGCCAACGCGCGGTGGTTGCCTGACTTCGCCGGCGCCGCAAAATAGGCGCGCGGATACCAGCGTCGGGTCAGTTCCTTGATCGAGGACACGTCGACAACGCGGTAATGAAGCCATCCTTCGAGTTCCGGCATGTCCCGCGCCAAGAACGCGCGGTCAGTGCCGACCGTGTTGCCGGCCAGCGCCGCCTTGCCGGGATCCGGAACGAACTCCCGGACGTATGTGAGCACCCGCTCCTCGGCCTCACGGAGGGTGATGCCGTTCTCGAGTGCGGCCAGGAGCCCGGAGTCGGAGTGCATCTTCGTGACGAGCTCGTTCATCTGCTCAAGCGCAGCCGAAGGTGGCTTGATGATGACGTCGACTCCGTCACCGAGGATGTTCAGCTCGTAGTCGGTCACGAGTGCGGCAACCTCGATGAGTGCGTCCTGAGTCAGCGACAGGCCTGTCATCTCGCAGTCGATCCAGACCAACCGATCGTTCACGGTGAGCCACCCTAGTCCTACCGCCCACCTAGTAACCTCTCCGCGTGGCCAATGGACGGGAAGAGCGCGCGAGCCGCGCCGAACAGATGCGCAAGGATCGCGAGCGAGCCGAGAAGCGTCAGCGGAACCTCATCACGGTCGGGATCGTGGGCATCGTCGTGGTGCTGATCGCCGTTGCGGCGTTCGCGTTCAAGATGGAAAGCGACAAGCGCGCGGAGAACACGAAGCTCATCCCGCCAACGGGCGCCACGAAGGACTACGGCGTCGTCTATACGCCGAAGAATGCCGGCGGCAAGGCCGCGAAGGACGTCGTGCGCGTCGTGATCTACGAGGACATGCAGTGCCCGATCTGCCAGCGGTTCGAGATGGCGAACGGGCAATATCTCGCTGAGGCCGTCAAGAAGGGCGAGATCGAGGTCGAGTACCGGTTCGTCGCGTTCCTCGACGACATCGGCGCCAGCCCCAACGAATACTCGCGGCGAGCCTCGAACGCCGTCCTTTGTGCACGCGAGGAGGGCGGCCCCCGGCAGTTCAAGCAGCTGCATCAGCTGCTCTATGCCAACCAGCCGGAGGAAAAGACGTTGGGCCCGGAGGACAACGCGCTGGTGGAGAGTGCGGTGTCCGTGGGCGTGAAGCAGGAGGCGGCTGAGTCCTGCATCCTCAAGCACCGCTACGTGCCGTGGCTGGAGGAGGCGACCGCGGCGATGGAGGCGGCGAAGGTCACCGGCACGCCCACGGTTCGCGTCGATGGCAAGGACGTCAAGGGCACCGGCGGGTCCATCCCCACGATGGTCGACATTCAGAAGGCAGTCGACGCAGCCAAGTAGCCGATCGTCGCCGCGGCCACACTCAGGACGAGCGTGCCTGCGGCATAGAGGACCGCGGCGGTCCAGCGCCGGTCGAGCGCGAGCGCGGCGGATTCGAAACTGGCGGTACTGAAGGTGGTGAAGCCACCGAGCAGTCCGGTGCCGACCGCGGCCACCGCCTGTGGCCCGACGTCGGACCCCATGAGCGCACCAAGGCCGGCGCTGCCGAGGACGTTGATCGACAGCGTGCCCCAGGGAAGTCGGTCACCGAGGACCGACCGCGCGACGCCATCGGTCACAAGTCGGAGGGATGCGCCGAGCCCGCCCGCCAGCGCGATCAAGATCATCGGCCCAGCGCCTGTCGCGTGAGAAGGATGCCGATCAAGGACACGGCGAGGCCCAGGACGACGGTCCCAACGCCATAACCGAGTGCGATGCCGACCTGGCCGGTCCGCAGGAATGAGTCCGTCTGAACAGCCAGGGCGCTGTACGTGGTGAAACCGCCGAGGACGCCGGTGCCGAGGACGAGCCGAAGTAGGCGGCGGCGTGCGGCATCCGGTCCGCGCAGGGCGAGTGTCTCAATCAGGACGGCGAGCGCGAGCGCCCCGACCAGGTTGATGGCGAATGTCGTCGCCGGGAATCCCGTTCCGTCAGGGACGACGCGATCGAGACTGCCTCGGGCCAGCACGCCGAGCGACCCTCCGACGAAGACCAGGCCGATCGCGCCCGGCGTGAGATGAACGGGCAGCGGACTCCCGAGCGCGTCTTCGTCCACCTCGACGTCCGGGTCGCGAGGCAAGAACCGCTCAGCCACGCACGCCCGGCAGGATTCGAACCTGCGACACCTCGGGTAGAAACCGAGTGCTCTATCCAGCTGAGCTACGGGCGCATGGGCGTTGGGCCCGCCTAACAGGGTAGTGGGCTGACGTTGTCGGCCTGCTCCACTCGGGGGCCCTCGGCAGGTCGCCGGTACCCTCAATCAGTGACCACCGCCCCAGTCCGCGCCGACATTCCGGCCCGACTTCCGCGCTATCGCGAAACGCCTCGGCAGCGCGGCCGGATTCTGCTGATCCTGCTGGTCATCATGACCGCGATCAGCGGACTGCTTGGCGGTATCGGGATCTCGTTCAGCGCCGGCGATCCGTATGGAGCTGGCCTGTCCATGTTCTACGCCTTCTTTCCGCTTCCCGCACTCTGGTTGGCGTACTGGTGGCTGGATCGGTACGAGCCGGAGCCCCCGCGGTACAAGTACGCGGCCTTCATCTGGGGTGGTGTCGTCGCCGTCGCGCTTGCGCTGAGCGTGCAGCTGGTCATCCAGCGGACATTCCACCTGTCGGACGAGACCATGGCGTCGGTGGTCGCCCCGGCCACGGAGGAACCGGCGAAATGCCTGTTCCTGCTGCTCACCTTCGTGCGGATGCGCCGAGTCATCGATGGCTTCATCGACGGCCTCGTCTACGCGGGTTTGGTGGGCATCGGCTTCGCGTTCATCGAGAACATCGGCTACTACGCCACCAGCTACCTGGGATCAGCCGACATGAAGGTTGCCGGTGCTGCCGGTGCCACGGCCACGTTCATCGTGCGCGGTGTGTTCAGCCCGCTCGCGCATCCCCTCTTCACCTCGGCGTTCGGCATCGCGCTCGGACTGGCCGTCGGCAGATTCGCCCGCCGGAGCATCTGGCTGCGCGCGTCCATCGTGCTCCTTGGCTTGGGCGTGAGCATGGGCCTGCATGGCCTGTGGAACAGCTCGCTGGCCTTCGGTGGTGGCCAGTGGTTTGTGATCACGTATCTGGCGCTGTCGGCCGCGCTGCTGTGCCTGGCGATCTTCGCGATCGTGGTTCGGCACCGCCAGGTCCGGACGCTGGAACGCTCCCTCCACGCCATTTCGTCGCGCGGGTGGATCCATCCGGACGAGATCCCGTTCCTCTCGAGATTCACGTACCGCAAGGCGGCGCGACTGTTCGCCAGGCAGCACCACGGAAAGGTCGCCGGCAAGCTGGTGCGCCGGTACCAGCGCCTGGCGACTGAGGTGGCGTTCCTTCACCACGGTGTCGTGAGTGGGCGCAGGATCCCGATGGGGGTCGAGCGGACGTATGCGCTGCTGGACGCGATGTACTCATTACGTCCCTACCTGCGCTTCCCTCCTGCGCTCGCCCCGGTCTCGAACCGTGCCGACGGTGGGCAGACCGCGGCAGCCGTCCACTAACCTTGGATGACCAACGACCCGATCTCCCCACGTCCGGAGGACTGCCGTGCCCCCCGAGAACGCCTCGGCTGTGCTCCTCGGTGCGCTCTCGAAGCTGCTCACTGAGACCGCTGCGGCACCCCTTCGGCTCGAGGCGGATGGTGTTGATGAGGCCCGTGCGACACAAGCGGCCGTCGTCGACCAGTTGTCGGACTACATCCTGCCGCGGCTCGTCCAGCTCGATGCGCCGGTGGTTGTCGTCGTGGGCGGTTCCACCGGGGCGGGCAAGTCGACCCTCGTGAACTCGCTGGTGGGGGAGCGGGTGACCGAAAGTGGGGTCCTCCGGCCGACCACGCGTTCGCCGGTGCTCGTGCACAACCCCGGCGACGCCGAATGGTTTGAACGGGACCGGCTCCTGCCCGACCTCAAGCGCGCCTCCGACCATCCCAATGACGTGAGTGCGTTGCACGTCGTGCCGTCCCACGGCGTTCCCAAGGGGCTCGCCATCCTGGATGCCCCCGACATCGACTCGATCGAGGCGGGCAACCGCCAGCTCGCGACGCAACTGCTCGCGGCCGCCGATCTCTGGCTGTTCGTGACCTCGGCCGCGCGTTACGCCGACCAGGTCCCGTGGGACTACCTGCGTCATGCCGCCGAGCGCAGCACCTCGCTCGCCGTCGTGCTGGACCGCACGTCCCCGGAGGCCGTCGTCGAGGTGCGAGGTCATCTCGCCCGCATGATGACCTCGCGGGGCTTGTCGGATTCGCCGCTGTTCACGGTGCCGGAGTCCGCCACCGATCACGAGGGTCTCCTGACCCGTGAGGTCGTCATGCCGGTGCTGTCCTGGCTGCGCGACATCGCCGCCGACCCCCAGACCCGGTGGACCGTGATGAAGCGGACGCTCGACGGCGCGATCCGGCACGTCGTCTACCGATCGCACGACATCGCGGACGCGCTTGAGGTGCAGGCAGGGGCTGCCGGCGACCTGTATGGGTCCGCTGCCGACGTGTATGACCGCGCGTTGACGCGTGTGACGAACGCGGTGTCGGACGGATCCCTGCTGAGCGGCGAGCTGCTCAGCGACTGGCGCGACTTCGACGAGTCCGGCGACTTGGCTGGACTGTTCGAGCGGCGGCGCTTCCGTCGGCGGGTTGCCGATGGTTTCGCCAGCCGCAACCACCGTGGCGAGCAACTGGCGCAGGCCGCAAGCGCGGCGGTGCATGCGCTCACCGTCGTCCAGGCCGAAGGTGCGGCCGAAGAGCTCGCACGCACGTGGAGGCTCACGGACGCCGGCCAACTCCTGCTGGCCCCCACCCGCGGCCTCGATCGACCGTCGCACGACCTGCGCACGCGTCTCGAGCGCGTCGTCGCGGACTGGCGATCACAACTGACCACGGCGATCCAGCGGGAGGCCGCGACCAATCGCAAGCTCGGTGCGATCGCTCAGCACCAGCTCGAGGGACTGACGGCCGTGCTGGCGGGGCTGGCCTTGGATGACCTGAACCATGCCGGGGTGACGGCGCGCGCTCGTGCAGCGCTCGAATCAGTGGCGGGCGCCGACGTCGTTCGTCGCGTGGTCGAGACGTCGCGGAAGGAGCTTGTCTCCGCGATCGCAGCCGTGCTCGAGGCCGAACAGCAGCGCTTCCTCGATTTGCTCGATTCGCCCGAAACCGTCAAGGCCGCTCACGACACGCTTCGTGAGGCCGCGCGTCGTGCAGACTATGCGCGACATACGGACGCGTTGGATGAGAAGACGAGCTGATGAACGAACTCGTTCTGGGGGAGGGCCCAGCTTTTCGTGGCGCGCGCAGTGATGTCGGCCTGCGTGTCGATGCGCTGTCCGCTGCCGTGTCCGCCGCCCGCGGCCGAATCGACGATTCGGTCCTGGATCCGGCTGCCGAATTGGCTGCTCGCGCCTCGGAGCGGCTCACGCTGTCCGGCGAGCACACCATCGTCGCCCTGGCCGGAGCCACGGGATCTGGCAAGTCCTCGCTGTTCAACCGTCTGACCGATCTCGATCTCGCCGGTGTCGGCGTCCGCCGGCCAACCACGTCGTGGGCGCTGGCCTGCGCTTGGGGCCCCGACGGCGCCCATGAGCTGCTCGAGTGGATGGGCATCCCGCCAAGGCACCAGGTCTCGCGGATGAGCATGCTCGACCAGTCGGCCGAGGATGAGCGACTCGACGGCCTCGTCCTGCTCGATCTTCCCGACCACGACTCGACCGAGGTAGAGCATCACATCGAGATGGACCGGCTGGTGCGCTACGCCGATGCGCTCGTGTGGGTTTTGGATCCGCAGAAGTACGCCGATGCCGCCATTCACGACCGGTATTTGCGCCCGTTGGCGGCTTACCGCGATGTCACGGTCGTCGTGCTCAACCAGATCGACCGGATCGACTACACCGAGCGCGCTGACGCGCTCGAGGATGTGCGCCGCATCCTCGACGCCGAAGGCCTCGAAGGGGTGACCCTGCTCGGCACATCTGCCTCGCGCGGCGACGGTATCGACGAGCTCAAGCGAGAGTTGCACAACCGGATCCGTGCCAAGCAGTCGGCTCGCGAGCGACTCAAGTCCGATGTCGACGCCGCCGCTGTCTCCTTGGCCTCGGCCGGCGGAACCACCGAGATTCCAGGCCTCACCGATGTCGACCGCGAACACCTCGATGGTGCGCTGGCCGATGCGGCCGGCATCCCACAGTTGGTCAAGGCCGTACGCGACAACACCCGACGGCGTGGTGGGCGTCTGACCGGCTGGCCGGTCACCCGCTGGATCCTGCGTCGACCGCAGCCCCTCGGCGACCGGGAGTCCGAGCCGTCGAGCCGACTTCAGCGACCGCAGGCCGAGGCCGCGATTCGGGAGTTCGCCGAGACCGCGTCGGTGGGGCTCGAGGGACCATGGCGCGATGCGGTGCGGCACGCTTCGGCCGGCCGCGCGGATGAGACGGTCCCGGCGCTCGATCACGCCGTGTCGTCGGCGGGGATCGCCGCCCTGCGTACACCGAAGTGGTGGTACCTGGTCAACGTCGTGCAGTGGCTTTCGGTGCTCGTCCTGGTGGCGGGCCTCGGTTGGTGGGGCGCGATCGAGATCGCTGCGCGCACCGACGCCTTTCAGGTCCGCACCCAGTCCTTCCGTGGCGATCCGCTGCACGTCCTCCTGACCTTGGGCGGCCTGGTCGTTGGCGTCGGGCTGGGACTGGTTTCCGCGGTGGCCAACCGGGTCGCAGGCATCCGTCGCTCCAGACATGCCGACCGGGTGCTGCGGGCAGCGGTCGACGGGGTCGCCGACGAGCACATCATTGCGCCGGTCAGCGCCGAGCTGGACGCCTACGAGCGTTACCGAACCAGCATCATCCGCGCCCGCGCCTGACGTTCGGGCGTCGGAGTGCGCTCGTTAGGGTTGAGCAATGGCCGAGTACGTGTTCACCCTCAGGAACGTCCGCAAGGCGCACGGCGACAAAGTCGTGCTCGACAACGTCACGCTGTCGTTCCTGCACGGCGCCAAGATCGGCGTGGTCGGACCGAACGGCACGGGCAAGTCCACGTTGCTCAAGATCATGGCCAGCCTCGAGCAGCCGAGCAACGGCGACGCGATCAAGGATCCGGACGCCACCGTCGGGATCCTCCTGCAGGAACCGCCGTTGACCGAAGACAAAACCGTCTTGGAGAACGTCGAGGAGGCAGTCGAGGCCGTGAAGGCAAAGCTTGATCGCTTCAACGCCATCAGTGCTGAGCTTGCTGACCCCAACGCCGATTACGACTCGCTCCTGGCAGAGATGGGTGACCTGCAAACCGATCTCGACCATGCCAATGCATGGGATCTCGACGCGCGTCTCCAGCAGGCGATGGATGCGCTGCGTTGCCCGCCGGCCGATGAACCGGTCGGCCACCTCTCCGGAGGAGAGCGTCGCCGCGTCGCCCTGTGCAAGCTTCTGCTCCAGCAGCCGGACCTGCTGCTGCTCGACGAGCCCACCAACCACCTCGATGCGGAGAGCGTGCAATGGCTGGAGGGCCACCTCAAGTCCTACCCGGGCGCTGTCCTGGCGATCACCCACGACCGGTACTTCCTCGACAACGTCGCCGAATGGATCCTCGAGCTCGACCGCGGCAAGACCCACCCCTACGAGGGCAACTACTCGACCTACCTCGAGACCAAGGAGAAGCGCCTGGTTGTCGAGGGCAAGAAGGATGCCAAGCGTGCCAAGATCCTGGCCCAGGAGCTCGAATGGGTGCGGTCGTCTCCCAAGGCACGCCAGGCCAAGAACCAGGCACGCCTGAAGCGTTATGAGGAACTGGCGGCTGAGGCCGAGCGGGCCCGCAAGCTGGACTTCGAGGAGATCAACATCCCGCCGGGCCCGCGTCTCGGCGACGTCGTCCTCGATGCCATCGATCTGCACAAGAGCTTCGGTGACCGTGAGCTGTTCGACGGCTTGTCGTTCTCCTTGCCGCGAGCCGGCATCGTCGGTGTCGTTGGCCCCAATGGCGTCGGCAAGTCGACGCTGTTCCGCATGATCGTCGGCGAGGAGACGCCCGACGCCGGAAAACTCGAGGTCGGATCCACGGTGTCGATCTCGTACGTCGACCAGAGCCGGTCCGGCCTCGATCCGAAGGAAAACGTCTGGCAGATCGTCTCGGGTGGACTCGACCACATCAAGGTGGCCAACTTCGAGGTCCCGAGCCGGGCTTATGTTGCGTCCTTCGGCTTCAAGGGACCTGACCAGCAGAAGCCGGCCGGCGTCCTGTCTGGCGGCGAGCGCAACCGGCTCAACCTCGCGTTGACGCTGAAAATGGGTGGCAATCTGCTGCTGCTCGATGAGCCGACGAACGACCTCGACGTCGAGACGCTGCAGTCGTTGGAAGACGCGCTTCTGGAGTTCCCCGGCTGCGCCGTGGTCGTCTCGCATGATCGCTGGTTCCTCGACCGGGTCGCGACGCACATCCTGGCGTGGGAGGGCACCGAAGAGCATCCGGCCCAGTGGTTCTGGTTCGAGGGCAACTTCGCCGACTACGAAACGAACAAGGTCGCCCGTCTGGGTGAGGAAGCAGCCCGCCCGCACGCCATGACCCACCGCAGGCTGACGAGAGACTGAATCAAAAGCGCTTCCCGTGCAGGTCATCGAGGACGCGCTCCATCACCGCACCGATACTGGCGAGCTCCTTGTCGGACGCATGGGCGATGAGGTGCTCCTGGACGCCCCGGACGTGCGTGTCCGCGGCTTCCTCGAGACGTTTCAATCCCTCGTCGATCAGCACGGCCTGGACACCACGCCCGTCTTCATCGCAGCGCTCCCGACGGAGGATTCCGGCCTCCTCGAGCCGCGCGACCGTATGGGTGATCCGACTGCGCGAGAGCGCCACACGATCGGCCAGCTCGGCCATCCGCATGGTCCGGGCGGGGGCCTCGGACAATCGGACAAGGACTTCGTACTCCGCGAGGGACAGCCCGTGTTGGCTGCGCAGGTCCCGGTCGAGGCTGTCCATGAGGACCGTGACGCCGCCCAGGAACGCCCGCCAACTCCGTTGCTGAGCGTCGGTCAGCCAGGGGATTTCCGACGCGGATGCCATGGGCTCAGGTTACGGGCGGGTCGGTGGTCGTTGGGCGCACTGCCCAAGCCGACCCGATCGCCCAGTCCTATGCTGGGGGAGCCCGAGCGAGGGCCGGGCGTCGATAGTGAGGAACCCATGCAGCGCACCCTGTACGACGAGGACCACGAAGCATTCCGCGACTCCGTCCGGACGTGGCTCGAGCGTTCGGTCATCCCGAATGCGGAGAAATACATCGCCGACAAGGCGCTGCCGCGCGAGTTCTGGCTGGAGGCCGGGAAGCAGGGGTTCCTCGGCCTGGAGATCCCGGAGGAGTACGGCGGATCGGGCGCCGACGACTTCCGATTCCCGGCCATCCTCAACGAGGAACTGGCCAAGGTGAACGCTGCGCTGCCCACGTGCGTCGGCATCCATGCCAACATCACCGCGCCGTACCTGGTTGCCTATGGCACCGAGGAACAGAAGCAGAAATACCTCCCCAAGGTCGCCTCCGGTGAATGCATCCTCGCCATCGGCATGACCGAGCCGTCCGGCGGCTCCGATCTTGCCGCGCTGAAGACCACGGGCGTCAAGGACGGCGACGAATGGGTCATCAACGGGTCGAAGACGTTCATCACGAACGGCTACTCCTGCGACATGGTCATCACGGCCGTCCGAACGGACCCGGAGAAGGGACCCAAGGGAATCACCCTGTTCGCGATCGACGCCGACAAGGAGGGATTCAGCCGGGGCCGGAAGCTGGACAAGGTCGGGATGGAGGAGTCGGACACCTCCGAGCTGTTCTTCGAGAACGTCCGGTGCACCGACGCTGACATCGTCGGCGAGCTCAATCAGGGCTTCATCCACATGATGGTCAAACTCGCGCAGGAGCGGCTGATCTGCTCGGTGGCCAACATCGCGCACGCCAAGCAGGTCTTGGTCGAAACCGTCCAATACGCAAAGGACCGCAAGGCGTTCGGCCAGCAGATCGGGTCGTTCCAGCACATCAAGTTCCAGCTTGCCGAGGCCCAGACCCGCATCGACGTGTGCGAGGCCTACGTCGACAACTGCGTCGCCGCCCACGATGCCGGTGAACTGACCGCCGTCGAAGCCGCCAAGGCCAAGTGGTGGTCCTCGGAGACCCAGAGCGACGTCGTCGACATCTGCGTGCAGATCCACGGTGGCTACGGCTACATGAACGAGTACCGCGTCGCGCGCGCGTGGCGCGACGCCCGCGTCACGAAGATCTGGGCGGGCTCGAACGAGATCATGAAGGAACTCATCGGCCGAGAGCTGGGGCTCTGACATGGCTGAAGCAGTAATCGTGGCCACCGCTCGTTCGCCGATCGGGCGGGCGTTCAAGGGTTCGCTCAAGGACCTGCGTCCCGACGATCTCACCGTCCAGATGGTGCGCGCGGCATTGGACAAGGTGCCCGAGCTCGATCCCCACGACATCACCGACCTGATGCTCGGCTGCGGCCTCCCCGGCGGCGAGTCGGGCTGGAACATGGGCCGCAACGTGGCCGTCCTGCTCGGCTACGACCATCTGCCCGGTACGACGATCACGCGGTACTGCTCGTCGTCGCTTCAGACCACGCGGATGGCCTTCCATGCCATCAAGGCGGGGGAGGGCGACGTCTACATCTCCGCCGGAGTCGAGACGGTCAGCCGCTTCGGCAGCGGCACGAGCGACAGTGGGGAAGGCATCAAGAATCCGCTGTTCACCGAGGCCTCGGCGCGCACCGAGGCCCGAGCCCAAGGCGGCGCAGAGGCGTGGCACGACCCTCGCGACGATGGCGAGCTGCCCGACGTGTACATCGCGATGGGCCAGACCGCGGAGAACGTCCAGCAGATCATCGGCATGAGCCGACGAGAGCAGGACGAATTCGGCGTCCGCAGTCAGAACCTGGCAGAACAAGCCATCAAGGACGGCTTCTGGGAGCGCGAGATCACGCCGGTGACGTTGCCGGACGGCACGACCGCGTCGACCGACGACGGCCCACGTCCGGGCGTGACGCTCGAGGCAGTGAGCGAGCTCACGCCGGTGTTCCGCCCGGACGGCACCGTCACCGCCGGTAACTGCTGCCCGCTCAACGACGGCGCGGCCGCGCTCGTCGTCATGAGCGACGCGAAGGCGAAGGCGCTGGGGCTGACGCCGCTGGCCCGGATCGTGTCCACCGCCGTCACCGGACTGTCGCCCGAGATCATGGGCTTGGGTCCGGTCGAGGCGATCCCGGCTGCGCTCAAGAGCGCGGGCATGGGCATCGACGACATCGACCTCTTCGAGATCAACGAGGCCTTCGCGGTGCAGGCCCTCGGTTCGGCACAGAGGCTCGGCATCCCGATCGAGAAGCTGAACGTCAACGGCGGCGCAATCGCCGTTGGTCACCCCTTCGGCATGACCGGGGCGCGCATCACATCCACCCTCATCAACTCGCTGCAGTGGCACGACAAGCAATTCGGCGTCGAGTCGATGTGCGTCGGCGGGGGCATGGGCATGGCGATGGTGCTGGAGCGGCTCTCGTAGTCTGTCTCCGCCTCGTTTCGGCTTCCGTTCCGGAACGTTCCACGAAGGAGTAGCTGTGACTGAATCACGTACCGCTGTCGTCACCGGTGCTGCGCAGGGCATTGGCGCGGCCATCGCCCAGCGCTTGGCCGCCGACGGTCACAAGGTGGCTGTGCTCGACCTCAGCGCCGAAGCGGCGCAGGCGACGGTCGACGCGATCGTCGCCGCCGGCGGCACCGGGCTGGCCGTAGGCGCGGACGTCAGTGACGCCGTCGCAGTCGACGCCGCGTTCGCGCAGATCGTCGAGGAGCTCGGACCGCCGACCATCCTGGTGAACAATGCCGGGATCATCCGCGACAACCTTCTGTTCAAGATGACCGTGGAGGAGTGGGACCTCGTCATGGCAGTCCACCTGCGTGGGGCCTTCCTGACCACCAAGGCTGCCCAGAAGCACATGATTGAGGCGGGCTTCGGCCGCATCATCAACCTGTCGAGCATCTCGGCCCTCGGCAACCGCGGGCAGGTCAACTACTCGGCAGCCAAAGCGGGTATCCAGGGCTTCACCAAGACGCTCGCGCTCGAACTCGGCAAGTTCGGCGTCACCGCGAACGTGGTCGGCCCCGGATTCATCGAGACGCCCATGACCGCGGCCACGGCCGAGCGGATCGGCGTCCCGTTTGACCAGTTCATCGAGGCTGTCGCCAAGGAGACCCCGGTGGGGCGCGTCGGGCAGCCCGATGACATCGCCCACGCGGTCTCGTTCTTCGCCAGTGAAGAGGCGGGGTACGTCAGTGGCCAGGTGCTTTACGTGGCAGGTGGCCCCAAGGCCTAATACACGGACGTCCGGCGCACGTCTCAACTGGACTAGATTTCTTGCCGTGGTCCCCGACCCATTCGCCCGAACGAGATTCGGACGTTTCGCTGATCCGGCCGTTGAGGCCGATTTCGTCCTTGAGCGACGTGGGTCGATTGTGCGGATGACCAAAGTCCTCAGTCTGATTTCGATCCCGCCGTGGGTGGCAATGCCCTTCTGGCTCTGGGCGTGGACTGGACGCCCGCCGGCGGGAGAAGTTTGGCTGCTGACGCTGGTGTTCAGTCCCGTCACGCTCGCGAGTTCGCTGGTCGTGTACCACTGGAAGGCCCTCCATCGGGTTGCGGTGCCACTCGTCATCGTTGGCCTGCTCGTCCTCCATGCTTACGGCGGGTGGTTGGCTGTCGCGACCGGCTCGCTGTGGACTGTCCTGTTGTCGACCATGCTGTTCATCTACTGCGCGCCCATTCTGCGGTTGCCGCCGCTCCCGACTGCTTTCGCCGCAGTTGGGATGACGTTGTCTGCCATGTGGCTCTTCCTTTCCTGGGAGGGTCAGAAAGCCGTGGCCGCGGAGCAGAGCGGCCCGGCGGGCGTCGTTCTTCTCGGCGGCTTGCTCGTGGTCTCAACGCTGAGCTTCTTCACGGAACGGAGCCTGCGGCGACAGTTCGCCTCAGACCGCGTGATCGCAGACCAGAGCGCTCGGCTGGCTGAAAGCCAGCGGCTGATCAGGAAGTACGTTCCTGCTGCAGTGGCTGGAAGCATCGAATCTGGCACAGCAGAGGCAATCGGTGCACCTCGGCGGCTCAGGGTCACGGCCTTCTCGTCTGATGTTGCCGGGTTCACTCAGCTTGCAGATCGGCTCGATCCGGAGTCATTGAGTCAGATCATCAACGAGTACGTGGCCTCAATGACCCGGATCATCGAGGGCAGTGGCGGTGTCGTGACCGAATTCGCCGGCGACGGCCTCATGGCAGTGTTCGGCGCCCCGAACGAGAGCCATCCGGAGCAGCAGGTCGCGAGTGCGGTTTCAGCCGCTGGGCTCATGCATGGCGAGTTGGAACGCCTCAACGGCGGCTGGTTCCGGCTAGGTGTCGAGGAGCCGCTCAAGGTGAGGATCGGCATCAACACGGGTGTGCTCAGTGTTGGCACCTTCGGGTCTGAGGGGCGGGCTACGTACACCGCAATCGGTCTGCAGATGAACGTCGCGGCACGAATTCAAGCCGAAGCTGAGCCCGGTACAACTCTTCTCAGCAGCACCAGTTGGCATTTGGTCAAGGATTCGGTTCGGGCCGAGCCGCTCGGGCAGGTGATGGTGAAGGGGGTCCACTACCCGATCAGCGTCTATCGACCGATCTAGCGCAGTCCTCGCAGGTGCCAAAGATCTCGAGCGTGTGCGAGACGTCGGTGAAGCCGTGCTCACTCGCGACGCGGTCGGCCCAGCGCTCGACAGTCGGCCCCTCTACTTCCACCGTGCGTCCGCACGACCGGCAGACCAGGTGGTGGTGGTGGCCGGTGCTGCACTGGCGGTAGCGAGTCTCGCCGTCGTCGCCGCGAAGGGCGTCCAGATGTCCTGACTCGGCGAACAACTGCAACGTTCGGTAGACCGTCGCAAGGCCTACCGACTCGCCGCGTTCATTGAGCAGCGCGTGGATCTCCTGTGCGCTGCAGAACGTCTCGAGTTCCGCGAGTGCGTCCGCGACGATCTGTCGCTGCCGAGTCGGACGGACGATGTCAGCCATGTCCGGGATGCTCGTCTTGGGGGTGCATGATTTCCGGGTCGATGTGGACGTGATCGCCGTGGTGGTGGATGCCGTGCTCGCGGTCGAACTCTTCGTGCTGCTTGTGCAGCTTCGCATCAATGAACCGACGTACCAGCGGCCACAGCAGGCCGAGGAGGATCACGTCGATCAGGAACATGAGCGTGATCTCAACGGCCATGTGCGCCGGGTTGCTCAGGATCTCCCAGTACTCGGCGAGGAATCCGCCAGCGTGCGCGTGTTCCTCCGCGGTGATCGCGAAGGCGTTGATCAAGGTCATCGACATGAGAATCATTCTCATGCGGTTGAGAATGGTTGTCAATTCCGCGTTCGCTAGACTGGCCCGACTTCGGGCGCGTCCGGCCACGGCAGGGCGCTGACGTCCGCCGACATCCAGCCGGAAAGCGAGCAGTCATGGCCGCAAGCACCGTCAACTCCGTCGAATCGGTCATTTCGTTGGCCAAGCGCCGCGGGTTCGTCTTCCAGTGTGGCGAGATCTACGGAGGGACCCGGTCGGCGTGGGACTACGGCCCCTTGGGTGTCGAGTTGAAGGACAACATCAAGCGTCAGTGGTGGCGCACGATGGTGCAGAGCCGCGAGGACATCGTGGGCCTGGACTCATCGGTCATCCTCCCGACGCCGGTGTGGGACGCCTCGGGACACCTGGCTGCGTTCGTCGATCCGCTGGTCGAGTGCACGCAGTGCCACAGGCGCTTTCGACAGGACCACCTCCAGGAGGAGTTCGCCGAGCGCAAGGGTCTGGACGATCCTGACGCGGTCGACATGGCCGACCTGCCGTGCCCGCACTGTGGGACGAAGGGCGCCTGGACTGAGCCGCGCATGTTCAACGGCCTGCTCAAGACGTACCTGGGTCCGGTCGAGAACGACGAAGGCCTGCATTACCTCCGTCCAGAGACTGCGCAGGGCATCTTCATCAACTTCACCCAGGTCATGACCACCGCGCGGAAGAAGCCGCCGTTCGGCATCGCCCAGATCGGCAAGAGCTTCCGCAACGAGATCACGCCGGGCAACTTCATCTTCCGCACCCGCGAGTTCGAGCAGATGGAGATGGAGTTCTTCGTCCAGCCCGGCACTGACGAGGAATGGCATCAGCGCTGGATCGACGACCGCCTCGCCTGGTACACCGGCCTCGGGATCAACCCCGAGAACCTGCGGCTCTACGAGCACCCGCAGGAGAAGCTGTCGCACTACTCCAAGCGGACGGTCGACATCGAGTATCGCTTCCAGTTCGCCGGATCCGAATGGGGTGAGCTCGAGGGCATCGCCAACCGCACCGACTTCGATCTGGGCACGCACAGTGAGCACTCGGGCAAGGACCTGTCGTACTTCGACGCGGCGACCGGCGAACGGTGGACTCCCTACGTCATCGAGCCGGCGGCCGGCGTGAACCGGTCGCTGATGGCTTTCCTCGTCGACGCCTACGCGCAGGATGAGGCGCCCAACACCAAGGGTGGCGTCGACATGCGTACCGTCCTGCGGCTCGACCCGCGGCTGGCTCCGGTCAAGGTCGCCGTGCTTCCCCTGTCCCGCAACGAGCAGCTGTCTCCGGCCGCGCGCGACCTTGCGACCGAGCTCCGCGGTCACTGGAATGTCGAGTTCGACGATGCCGCCGCCATCGGCAAGCGGTACCGGCGGCAGGACGAGATCGGCACGCCCTTCTGCGTCACCGTCGACTTCGAAACACTCGACGACCAGGCCGTCACGATTCGCGAGCGCGACACGATGGCGCAGGAGCGGGTTGGCCTGGCCAACGTGCGTGAGTGGCTGGCTTCGCGCCTGCCGGGTTGCTGAGCCGACGGTGGGCCAGAATCGGCCCGTGAAGCATGGACGCGTGAACGTGAGGAATGCCGTGGCCGCGGCGTCCCTCTGGGTCGGCGTCCTGGGGGTGGCCGCGTGCCGAGCCGAGCCCGGACCGGGCCCGGTCGTCCCCGACGGTTTCGACGTCCCGAAAGGCGTGCGAATCACCGATGGCGGCGCGAAACGGCAGATCGGCAAGCCTGCGACGGTCGTCTACCAGATCGAGCAGCGGGCAGCGAGTGCCGTCACGGTCACGGTCAAGAAGGTGGTCGTGGGCGACATCGCCACCGACTTCCGGTTTTTCAACCTGCCCGAGGACGTCAAGTCCTCGACGCCGCTCTATGTGCACGTCAGCGTGAAGAACGAGGGCCCCAGTGGGATGGGTGGGGTGGCGCTGCCGATCCTGCTGCGCACGACTGAGGACAAGGTGTTTCCCCCCAACGATCTCGTCGGTAACTTCCGTCCCTGTCCCAAGTCGGCGCTTCCGGCGAGCTTCCTGCCGGGTGCCAAGGCCGACATCTGCCTGGTTTACCTGGTGCCCAAGGGACAGAAGGCGGAGAGCGTGGACGTCCAAACCGGTGAGCCACGCAACGCGGTTCATTTCATCCTGCCGGAGACGTGATGAAACTCGGAGCACTTGACGTGCCCGTTCCGGTCGTCCTTGCGCCGATGGCAGGAGTGACGAACGCGGCATTCCGACAGCTCTGCGCGGAACAGGGCGCCGGCCTGTACGTGTGCGAGATGATCACCTCCCGCGGGATCGTGGAAGGTGATCGCACGAGTCTCCAGATGCTGACCTTCGCCGCGAACGAGTCGATCAGATCTGTCCAGCTCTACGGCATCGATCCCCACTACATCGGTGAAGCGGTCGGGATCCTGTGCGGCGAGCACGGCGTGGCTCATGTCGACCTCAACTTCGGTTGCCCCGTTCCCAAAGTCACCCGCAAAGGTGGGGGCGCGGCACTGCCATGGAAGTCGGCACTGCTGGGCGAGATCCTCACCGCAGCGGTGAAGGCGGCCGAGCCTTACGGCGTCCCGGTGACCATGAAGACCCGCACCGGCATCGATGAGGAGCATCTGACGTATCTGGACGCCGGCCACATTGCCGAGGACGCCGGATGTGCGGCCATCGGCCTGCATGGGCGAACCGCGGCTCAGCACTATTCGGGCCGTGCCAATTGGGATGCGATCGCACGCTTGAAGGCCTCGGTGAGTATTCCGGTGCTGGGCAACGGCGACATCTGGGAAGCCGAGGACGCCTTGCGCATGGTGCGCGAAACCGGCTGCGACGGCGTCATCGTCGGCCGCGGTTGCCTCGGCCGCCCCTGGCTGTTCGCAGACCTCGCTGCCGCGTTCCAAGGCCGCGAGCTACAGGAACGACCTCCCCTCGGCGAGGTGGCCCAGGTGATGCGTCGCCATGCCGAGCTGCTCGGCGAGTGGCTCGGCGAGGAGCGCGGCTGCATCGAGTTCCGCAAGCATGTGGCGTGGTACCTCAAGGGATTCCGAGCCGGCTCGAGCGTTCGCGAACAGCTGGGCACGGTCTCGTCCTACGCCGCGCTCGACAAGCTGCTCAGCACGTTGGATCCGACCGAGCCCTACCCGATCGATCAACTGGGCGTCCCGCGCGGGCGGCAGGGGAGCCCGAAGCGTGTCATCCTGCCGGACGGATGGCTCCAGACCCGCGAACTCGTCGGCGCGCTCGACCCGGCGGCCGAAGATGCCACCAGCGGGGGCTGAGTCGCCGTTCCGGAGGTCTCCCGGCCTCAAATCCGCGGGTCGGTAGTTGCCATCGGAGGGCCGCGCGTGGGATATTGAGAGACGGTACATCCGGCGGAATTCTTACCCGCCCCTTGAAACCGACCTCGTATCTTTCTGCGGAGGATTTTCATGGCCAAGGCCCTCATCGGCTACATCGGCGGCCCCACCCCCGACCAGCTTCGTGAGACGGCCCGACTTCGGCAGCGGATCGCTGACCTCGAATCTGAGGTCACGCGGCTCAAGGTCGAGAACGACGGACTGCTGAAGACGCTCTCCGAGAGCGTCGCGAAGAGTGTCGAGCACGCCACGGGCGTCCTGGAGACCGCAGCTTCGGTCTGAGCGCACCACTCGAGGCTGCTGCCGCGGTTTTCGTCTGCCGTCCCATAGGGTGACGGTGTGTATTTGAAGAGCCTGACGCTTCGCGGCTTCAAGTCCTTCGCCTCATCCACCACGCTCACCTTCGAGCCCGGGATCGTCTGCGTGGTCGGCCCCAACGGTTCCGGAAAGTCCAACGTCGTTGACGCACTTGCCTGGGTGATGGGCGAGCAGGGTGCCAAGTCCCTGCGCGGCGGCAAGATGGAAGACGTCATCTTCGCCGGCACGGCCGGCCGCGCTCCGCTCGGCCGCGCGGAGGTCCTGCTCACGATCGACAATTCCGACGGCGCACTGCCGATCGAATACACCGAGGTCACGATCTCGCGGACGATGTTCCGCAACGGCGGTTCCGAGTACGCCATCAACGGCACCCCGTGCCGCCTGTTGGACGTCCAGGAGCTGCTCAGCGACTCGGGCATCGGCCGCGAGATGCACGTCATCGTCGGGCAAGGCCAGCTGGACTCGATTCTGCGGGCGACCCCAGAAGAACGCCGCGGGTTCATCGAGGAAGCGGCCGGCGTGCTCAAGCACCGCAAGCGCAAGGAGAAGGCGCTGCGTAAGCTCGAGTCCACCGACGGCAATCTCACCCGCTTGAATGATGTCCTGACCGAACTGCGTCGTCAGCTCAAGCCGCTCGGCCGCCAAGCTGAGGTTGCCCGTCGTGCGGCCGTCATCCAGGCCGACGCGCGCGACGCACGAGCTCGACTGCTCGCCGATGACATCGCCACCGCCCGCACCGCCATCGCCGCGGAGCTTGCCGATG
>DATFFJ010000317.1:0-4000 GCA_035250065.1 Aeromicrobium sp.
CTGGACGGTCTCGTCGGCTTCGCTGTCGCCATCCCGCTGATGGCGCCCGGGATCGGGGTCATGATCGCGTCCTCCGATCCGGCTGCCTTCGATCCCGAAACCGGCGTGTACAGCGGCGGCGGCCCCAGCGCGCTTGGCATCGGCTTGTTGGTGCTCGGCTACCTCGGAGTATTTGTCTTCTCGATCTGGAACTTCGTCGTCCGCCAGGGTCGCAAAGGCCAGACGTTGGGCAAGACCTGGATGCACATCAAGGTCGTGCGTGAGGCCAGTGGCGACGTCCCGGGTGTGTGGCTGGCGCTCGGGCGGTACCTCATACAGGCGATCCTGACGGCGGTCACGCTCTACCTGAACCTGCTGTGGCCGCTCTGGGATGCCAAGAACCAGACGCTGCACGACAAGGTGTGCAGCACCGTGGTGATCCGAGTTCAGTAGGGCTGCCGGCGACCCCGGGGGAGGCGAAGACTGCGCGGCGATACGCTGGAAGCCGTTTGATTCACCGACAGTGTCATCCACGGGGCCGCAAAGGGGTGGAGCAATGAGCGTCTTGGACGAGATCCTCGATGGCGTTGCCGCCGACCTGGCGGAGCGGATGGAGCAGGTCCCGCTCGAGGACCTCAAGCTCCAAGCGGAGCGGCAGGCGCCTGCCCTTGACCCGATGCCGGCGTTCCGCGCCGACGGGGTCTCGGTGATCGCCGAGGTGAAGCGTCGCAGCCCCAGCAAGGGTGCGCTCGCGGCGATTCCCGACCCTGCCCAGTTGGCGGTCGACTACGCCGCCGGTGGCGCTGCCGCGATCAGCGTGCTCACCGAGCAGCGCCGATTCGGCGGGACGCTCGACGACCTTCGCGCCGTGCGCGCCTGCGTCGACGTCCCGGTTCTGCGCAAGGACTTCATCACCACGTCGTACCAACTGTGGGAAGCCCGCGCTGCCGGTGCGGACATGGCGCTGCTCATCGTGGCCGCTCTGGAACAGCCTGCCTTGGAAAGCCTGATCGAGCGCTCCCGCTCCATCGGCCTGACGCCGTTGGTCGAAGTCCACGACGAGGAGGAGGTCGAGCGTGCGGTCGCCGCTGACGCGAACCTCATCGGTGTGAACGCCCGGAACCTCAAGACCTTGGAAGTCGACCGCGGAACGTTCGAGCGTGTTTCGCCGCTCATCCCCGAGGGCGTCGTCCGCGTTGCCGAATCCGGCGTCCGTGGCCCGCATGACGTGATCGAGTACGCCAAGGCCGGCGCCAACGTTGTGCTGGTCGGCGAAACGCTCGTCACCGGCGACGACCCTCGCTCAACGGTCGCCGACCTCGTGGCCGCCGGCGCTCACCCCGCACTCCTGCATCGCTGGACGTAGGCGCGGCCTCCTGCGGATGTCTGGTGGTGGCCGTGCCGATCCGTCCGACCACCTGACATCCTGAGGACCGACATGACCACGTACGAACAGCCTGACGCCACCGGACACTTCGGCACCTTCGGCGGGCGCTTCATGCCCGAAGCCCTCATCGCGCCGTTGGATGAGCTTGCCGCGGCGTGGACGGCCGCCAAGGCAGACCCGACGTTCATGGCCGAGCTCGATCGCATGTTCCGCGAGTACGCGAACGTGCCGAGCCCGCTGTACGAAGCCAAGCGGTTCTCCGCGGCTGCAGGAGCACGCGTCCTGCTCAAACGCGAGGACTTGAACCACACCGGCGCGCACAAGATCCGCAACGTCCTCGGCCAGGCATTGCTCGCCAAGCGCATCGGCAAGCCGCGCGCCATCGCCGAGACTGGGGCCGGTCAGCACGGTGTCGCGACGGCCACCGCATGCGCGTACCTGGATCTCGACTGCACGGTCTACATGGGCGAAGTCGACACCGAGCGTCAGGCCCTCAACGTCGCCCGGATGCGGATGCTCGGCGCGGAGGTCGTGGCCGTGAAGTCCGGCAGTCGAACGCTGAAGGACGCGATCAATGAGGCACTGCGCGATTGGGTCACGACTGTCGACCACACCTCGTACATCTTCGGCACCGCGGCGGGGCCCCATCCGTTCCCGTCCATGGTGCGGGACCTGACGCGTGGCATCGGTGACGAGGCCCGTGCGCAGTGCCTCGAGCTGACCGGTGCCTTGCCCGACGCCGCCATCGCCTGCGTCGGCGGCGGGTCGAATGCCATTGGCCTGTTCACAGCGTTCATCCCGGACGCCGACGTCCGACTCGTCGGCGTGGAGGCCGGCGGGGACGGTGTCGACACGGGGCGACATGCCGCCACGATCGGGGCCGGATCAGTCGGCGTGCTGCACGGCGCTCGGTCCTACCTCCTGCAGGATGAGGAGGGCCAGACGCTGGAGTCCCATTCGATCTCGGCCGGACTCGACTACCCGGGCGTCGGACCCGAGCACTCCTACCTGGCATCGACCGGGCGTGCTCAGTACATCTCGGCCACCGACGCAGAGGCCATGACTGCCTTCGACCTGCTGTGCAAGACCGAAGGCATCATCCCGGCGATCGAGTCCGCTCATGCGCTCGCCGGCGCGCTGCGCCTGGCGAAGGAGCTCGGGCCGGATTCGACCATTCTGGTGAATCTCTCCGGGCGCGGCGACAAGGACGTGCACACGGCTGGCATCTACTTCGGCCTGCTCGACGAAGGTGGGGAAGCGTGAGCGCGATCGACGAGCTCTTCGCCCGTACCCGCGTGGAGGACCGCGCGGCGCTCGTCGGATACCTCCCGGCCGGTTACCCGGACAAGCCGACGTCGATCGCGGCCATCGAGGCGATGATCGATGGCGGTGTCGACCTCGTGGAGGTCGGCCTGCCGTACAGCGACCCGGTCATGGACGGACCAGTCATTCAGGCCGCGGTCAGCGGTGCGCTCGCCGGCGGGACGCGAGTCAGTGACGTGTTCGACGTCGTGCGGGCGTCGGCTGCTCGGGTTCCCACGGTGGTGATGACCTCGTGGAACCCGGTGGAGCAGTACGGAGTCGACGCGTTTGCGGCGGCACTGCGCGGTGCCGGCGGTTCGGGCCTCATCACGCCCGACATCACGCCGGATGAGGCATCGGAGTGGATGGACGCGTCGAAAGCGCACGAGCTCGACCGGATCTTCCTGGTCGCGCCGTCGTCGACCGATGACCGCATCGCGATGACCGCGGCGGCGTCCAGCGGCTTCCTTTACGCCACCGCGGTCATGGGCGTGACCGGCGCACGGGACGTGACGAGCTCGGCCGCACCAGTGCTGGTGGAGCGCGTCCGGAAGATCACCGATCTCGCGATCGGCGTCGGCCTCGGGATCAGCAACGCCGCCCAGGCGGCGGAGGTGGCGAAGTACGCCGATGCCGTCATCGTCGGGTCCGCGCTCGTCCGGGCACTTGAGGACGGCGGAGTGGAGGCCGTTCGCGATCTGGCTCGCGAACTCCGCGCGGGCGTCGAACGTTGAACCTCGTTATCCCGAGCCCGAGCCAGGGCGTGTGGCATCTCGGCCCGGTCCCGCTGCGTGCCTACGCGCTCTGCATCATCGTCGGGGCGTTGCTTGCCATCTGGATCGGCGAGAAGCGATTCGTCGCCAGAGGCGGTAGGCCCGGATTCATCGGTGACCTGGCCATGTGGGCGATCCCGCTGGGCATCGTCGGCGCGCGGCTCTACCACGTCGTGACGGACGCGCAGTTGTACTTCGGTCCCGGCGCCGACCCCGTGGATGCTCTGCGGATCTGGCAGGGCGGCCTTGGCATCTGGGGCGCCATCTCGGGGGGAGCCTTGGGCGGGTGGATCGCCTGCCGACGTGCCAACGTGCGCTTCGCCGACGCGGCAGGAGCGGTGGCGCCCGGCCTCTTGGTGGCCCAGGCAGTGGGCCGGCTGGGCAACTACTTCAATCAGGAGCTTTTCGGCCGGCCGACGAGACTGCCGTGGGCGTTGGAGATCGACGCCACCCATCGGCCACCCGGGTACGAGCAGTTCGATGCGTTCCACCCGACATTTCTCTATGAACTGGTCTGGAATCTCAGTGCGGCGGCGGTGCTGGTCTGGGTTCTCGAACG
>DATFFJ010000318.1:0-11550 GCA_035250065.1 Aeromicrobium sp.
GATGAGGTCGTCCAAGCGACGCAGCGCCGACAACGACGCGGCCAGCCCATGGCCGCCACCGAGCGCGACGACCTTCACTCTCGCCCCAAGTCGCGATGGATGACCTGCGTCTTCACGCCGCGCGAGCGCAGGCGCTCGCCGAGCGCCTCGGCCATGGTCACGCTGCGATGACGCCCGCCGGTGCACCCGATGGCGACGGTCAGGAAGCTCTTGTCTTCGTGGACGAACCCGTCGGTCAGCAGTGCGAGCAGCGCCTCGTAGCTGTCAAGGAACTCAGTCGACCGAGGCTGCTTGCGGACGTAGTCGCGCACCGGCTCGTCCAGCCCGCTCAGGGGGCGGAGTTCGTCCACCCAGTACGGGTTGGGCAGGAATCGCATGTCCGCGACCATGTCGGCGTCGATGGGGAGCCCGTACTTGAAACCGAAGGACACGACGCTGACCCGCAGCCCCTCGGACTCGGGATCCTCGAATGCGGCCTGGATGCGTTGGCCGAGCTGGTGGACGTTGAGATTGGACGTGTCGATGACGAGATCGGCGGATCCGCGGATCCGGCGCAGCAGCTCACGCTCCCGAACGAAGCCGTCGACCAGCGTTCCCTCCCGGCTCAACGGGTGCGGACGCCGGGCCGCCTCCTGGCGCCGAACGAGCACATCATCCGACGCCTCGAGGTACAGGACCCGCGGTTGCGTGCCGCGTTCGCGAAGCCGTTGCAGCGCGTCGTTGAGGCCGCCGAAGAAGGAGCCCGACCGGGAGTCCACCACGATGGCCAGCCGGCTCACCTCACCGGAGCGCTCAATCGCGTCGATGGCCGACTCGAGCAGGTCCGCCGGAAGGTTGTCGATGACGTAGTAGCCGAGCTTCTCGAGGCCCTTGGCCGCCGTGCCACGCCCGGCACCGGTCATGCCCGTGACGACCACGAACCGCGTGAGGACACCCACCGACTACTCCCCCTCCACGATCTCGCCGGTTGTCATGTTGATCGCCGGCCCCGGTTTCGCCTCGGCCAGCTGCGACACGATGGATTCTGCCGTAGCCCGTCCGATCCCGGGGACGTTCGCCACGTCATCGACCGTCGCGGCGCGAAGCTTCGTGACGGATCCGAATCTCCTCATGAGCGCCTTGCGCCGTGTCGGCCCGAGTCCGGCAATGCCGTCGAGCGCGCTCACGGTCATGGCTCGTCCGCGACGCTCGCGGTGATGCGTGTTGGCGAATCGGTGCGCCTCGTCTCGGACGCGCTGCATGAGGTACAGCGCCTCACTGCTGCGCGGCAGGACGACCGGCGCCGACGCGTGCGGAAGCCAGATCTCCTCGAGCCGCTTGGCGAGCCCGCAGAGCGCGATGTTGGTGACGCCGAGATCGTCGAACGCGCGCTGAGCGGCGGCCACCTGCGTCGGTCCGCCGTCGACCACGATCAGCGAGGGCCGATACGCGAACTTGCGCGACGTCGGGCGCTCGTCGCCGGCGTCCTCGTCACGCTCTGGATCGTTGGCGCGCAGGAGCCGCTCCAGCCGCCGACGGATGACCTGATACATCGCAGCAACGTCGCTCTGCCCAGGTTGCCTGATCGTGAAACGCCGGTATTCGGACTTGCGCGGCAACCCGTCCTCGAACACCACCATCGAGGCGACGATCTCGGTCCCTTGGAGGTTCGAGATGTCATAGCACTCGATGCGCAAGGGCGCGATCTCAAGACCGAGAGCGAGTCGCAACTCCTCAAGCGCCTCGCTTCGGGCGTTGAGGTCGGCCGCTCGCTTCAGCTTGTGCCTGGCCATGGCCTCGCGGGCATTCTGCTCGACCGTCTCCAGGAGTCGTCGCTTGTCTCCCCGTCTGGGGACGCGGATGGACACCGGCCGGCCGCGATGCTCGCTGAGGAGTTGCGCCACGGCGTCTGCGTCCGCGGGCAGCTCGGGAACGAGCACGACGGGTGGAACCGCCTCAGGACTCGCCTCGGCGTACAGCGTCATGACCGCCCGCTGGACGTACTCGGGAAGTCCCGCCTCGTCGCGGTCGGCGATCCACCCGCGCTGGCCGCGAACACGGCCGTCGCGGATCGAGAAGATCTGGACGGCGACCTCGATGCCGTTGTCGTCGAACCCGAACACATCGGCGTCGGTACCGTCGCGCAAGACCACGGTCTGCTTCTCCAGCACCCGATGCAGAGCCGCGAGGTCGTCGCGATACTTGGCCGCCTGCTCATACCGCTCGTCGCGCGCAGCCTCGTGCATCCTGCGCTCGAGATCCCGCGTGAACCCGGCCGTGTTGCCGGCCATGAAGGACAGGAAGTCGTTGACGATGTCCCGGTGCTCGTCGACGCTGACGCGGCCGACGCACGGAGCCGCGCACTTGCCGATGTCACCCAGGAGGCAGGGCCGACCGGATGCGTGCGCGCGCTTGTAGACGCCGGCGCTGCAGGATCGCATCGGAAAGACCCGAAGCAGCGTGTCGACGGTGTCGCGAATCGCCCAGGCGTGTGAGTAGGGGCCGAAGTAGCGGACGCCCTTCTTCTGGCTTCCGCGCATGACCTGGACACGCGGGACGTCCTCGCTCACCGTGACCGCAAGCCACGGATAGGACTTGTCGTCGCGGTACTTGACGTTGAACCGCGGGTCGAACTCCTTGATCCAGGTGTACTCGAGCTGAAGCGCCTCGACTTCGGTGTCGACCACGGTCCACTCGACGCTGGCCGCGGTCGTGACCATCTGCTGGGTGCGCAAGTGCAGCGCACTGACGTCCTGGAAGTACGAGTTCAGTCGCGAGCGGAGCGACTTGGCCTTGCCGACGTAGATGACCCGGCCCTCGTCGTCACGAAACCGATAGACCCCGGGCTTGGCCGGGATCTCGCCGGTCGCGGGCCGGTACGTCGCGGGGTCAGCCACGGGAGTAACCCTACGTCCGGGCGCCGACACCCTTCGTCAGGTGAGGAAGAGCTCGCCCCCCTTCACCGTCACCGAGCGGAGGGCCAGCGGATCGGTCGCCGGACCCTTCCTGACCGATCCGTCCGCCGTCGAAAACTGGCTGCCGTGGCACGGACAGGAGATGGTGTCGCCGGAGACCTTGGTCACGGCGCATCCCTTGTGCGTGCATACCGAGCTGAAGGCGCGGAACTCCCCCGATTTCGGCTGCGTGATCACGGCCTTGGCGGCCGCCACGATGAGGCCGCTGCCCACCGGGACATCCCCCGTCTTGGCCACCGGTGATCTGCTGTCAAAGCCGGGGTCGGTGCTGGCCGGCGGGTCGGGCTCGGTCGTCGCCGTCGGCGCCGTGCCCCTGGAATCACCACAGGCGCCCAGCGCCACCCCGGCACCGATGACGGTCACCCCGCCGAGGACGTCCCGTCGCGAACTGGTCACGATGTGATTCTGCAACCCAACCCGGGTCAGAGGACGTTGGCGAGGAACTGGCCGGTGTGGCTGTCGGCGTTCTTCGCGACATCCTCGGGAGTGCCTTCTGCGACCAGGAGGCCGCCGCCACTACCGCCCTCGGGGCCGAGGTCGATGATCCAGTCGGCAGTCTTGATGACGTCGAGGTTGTGCTCGATGACGATCACCGTGTTTCCGGCGTCGACGAGGCGGCCGAGCACGCCCAACAGCTTGCGGATGTCCTCGAAATGCAGGCCAGTCGTCGGCTCGTCGAGGACGTAGACCGTGCGGCCGGTCGACCGCTTCTGGAGCTCGGAGGAGAGCTTGACGCGTTGAGCCTCGCCGCCGGACAGCGTCGGCGCCGGCTGGCCCAGCCGAACGTAACCGAGCCCGACATCGACCAGCGTCTTGAGGTGCCGGTGGATCGCCGGGATGGCCTCGAAGAACTCCACCGCCTCTTCGATCGACATGTCGAGGACTTCGGCGATGGTCTTGCCTTTGTAGTGGACCTCCAACGTCTCCCGGTTGTAGCGCGCCCCGTGGCACACCTCGCACGGGACGTAGACGTCCGGCAGGAAGTTCATCTCGATCTTGATGGTGCCGTCGCCCGAGCACGCCTCGCAGCGCCCGCCCTTGACGTTGAAGGAGAAGCGGCCCTGCTGGTAGCCCCGCATCTTCGCTTCGGGCGTCTGGGCGAACAGCTTGCGCACGTGGTCGAAGACGCCTGTGTACGTCGCGGGGTTGGATCGCGGAGTTCGGCCGATCGGCGATTGGTCGACATGGATGACCTTGTCGACGTGTTCGACGCCCTCGATGTCGCGGTGCCGGCCGGGAATGGTCCGCGCACCGTAGATCTGGCGGGCCAAGGACGTGTAGAGGATGTCGTTGACCAGCGTCGACTTGCCCGAGCCGGAGACTCCGGTGACCGCAATGAACTGCCCCAGCGGGAACGCGACGTCGATGTCTTGCAGGTTGTGCTCGCGAGCGCCCCGCACCACGAGCGAGCGACCCGCCGCCTGCGGGCGCCGGACTGCCGGCACGCTGATCTGCTCGCGCCTCGACAGGTACTTGCCCGTGATTGAGTCCTTGTTGGTCAGCAGGTCGTCCACGGTCCCGGACACAATGATCTGGCCGCCGTGCTCACCCGCGCCCGGACCAATGTCGACCACCCAGTCGGCCGTACGGATGGTGTCTTCGTCGTGCTCGACGACGATCAGCGTGTTGCCGAGGTTCTTCAGCCGGACGAGCGTTTCGATGAGCCGGTGATTGTCCCGCTGATGCAAGCCGATGGACGGCTCGTCCAGGACGTAGAGCACCCCGACCAGCCCGGCCCCGATCTGCGTCGCCAGGCGGATCCGCTGCGCCTCCCCGCCGGACAGCGATCCGGCAGCGCGATCGAGGCTGAGGTAGTCGAGGCCGACGTCGAGGAGGAAGCGCAGCCGCTCATGGATCTCCTTGAGCACCCGCTCGCCGATCTGGCGCTCGCGGTCGGTCATCTCCAGGCCGCTGAGGTACTCAGCGGCGTCCCGGATGCTGAGGGCGCTGACCTCGGCGATGTTCTTCGGGCCGGCGTCGGCGTTGTTGAGCAGGACGGCACGAATGACCGGTTTCAACCGGGTCCCCTCGCACTCGGGGCACGGCACCTCGCGCATGAACCCTTCGAGGCGCTCACGACTGACGTCGGATTCAGTCTCGGCATGCCGGCGCTGCAGGTTGGTGACGGCGCCCTCGAACGTCGTGTAGTACGACCGCACGCGGCCATATCGGTTCTTGTACCGGACGTGCACCTTCATGCCGCGCCCGTACATGAGGACGTCGCGCACGTTGTCAGGCAGGTCGCGATACGGGGTATCAGGGCTGAAGCCCATCTCGTCGGCGAGTGCTTCGACCAGCCGGGCGAAGTACTCCGAGACGTTGGCCGACGTCCAGACCGAGATGGCGCCCTCGCTCAACGACTTGGAGTCGTCGGGGACCACCAGATCGGGGTCGACCTCCATGCGCGAGCCGAGGCCGTGGCATTCGGCGCAGGCGCCAAACGGCGCGTTGAAGGAGAAGGAGCGCGGTTCGAGTTCGTCGACGGCGAGCGGATGGTCGTTCGGGCAGGCCAGGCGCTCTGAGAATCGTCGAGCCTCGCCGGAATCGACAAAGTCTGCAATCACCAGGCCATCAGCCAGCGCCAAGGCGGCCTCGACCGATTCGGTGAGGCGTTGCTTCATGGACTCCTTGACCTGAAGCCGGTCGACGACGACGTCGATGGTGTGCTTCTGCTGCTTATTGAGCTTGGGCGGCTCGTCAGCCAAGTCGTGCGGCTCGCCGTCGACGAGCGCGCGACTGAAGCCGGCCGACTGCAACTGACGGAACAGCTCGCCGTACTCCCCCTTGCGGCCACGAATGATCGGTGCGAGCACCTGGAACCGCGCGCCCTCCTCGCCGGACAGAATGCGGTCGACGATCTGCTGCGGCGTCTGGCGCGCGATCGGCTCACCACACTCCGGACAGTGCGGGCGGCCGGCTCGCGCGAAGAGCAGGCGCAGATAGTCGTAGACCTCGGTGATGGTGCCGACCGTCGACCGCGGGTTGCGGCTCGTGGACTTCTGGTCGATCGACACGGCCGGCGACAGGCCCTCGATGAAGTCGACGTCGGGTTTGTCCATCTGGCCCAAGAACTGCCGGGCATAGGCAGACAGCGATTCGACGTAGCGCCGCTGTCCCTCGGCGAAGATCGTGTCGAACGCCAGCGACGACTTGCCGGACCCCGAAAGCCCGGTGAAGACGATCAGGGCGTCGCGCGGCAGATCGAGCGAGACGTCCTTGAGGTTGTGCTCGCGCGCGCCACGAATGATGAGCTGATCGGCTCCCCGATCGGCGCTGCTGGAGGTCACCCAACCATCGTACGGAGGAGTCCTGACAGTTTTGATCAGTCGGGCTGCGGTCCAGGCTCGATGGATTCCGGATGCTTGGCTGACCACCACAGACTGACGACCGCCGTCGTCGCGAGAGTTGCGACAATGACGCCGAGGCTCAGCCCGATGGGGATCTCTGGGACGTTCACGTGATGGCCGCCGTTGATGAACGGCACTTCGTTCTCGTGGAGCGCGTGCAAGATCAGCTTCACGCCGATGAAGGCAAGCAGGATCGCCAGGCCCTGCGACAGGAACACCAGCCGCTTGAGCAGGTCGCCCAGCAGGAAGTAGAGCTGGCGCAGGCCCATGAGCGCGAAGATGTTCGCCGTCAGCACCAGGTAGGGCTCGCTGGTGAGGCCATAGATCGCCGGGATCGAATCGAGGGCGAAGAGCACATCGGTTGTCCCGAGCGCGACAATCACCAGGGCCATGGGCGTGAGCAGCCGCACCCCGTTCTCCTTGACGAAGAGCTTGAGCCCGCCCTCCCAATGGTCGGCCAGCCGGTAGTGGCGCCGCACCAGCCTGACGACGGCGTTCTCAGCGTCGTCCTCGTGCTCGGTGTCCTTGACGAGTGTGGCCGCGGTGTAGATGAGGAACACGCCGAAGGCGTAGAAGATCCAGGAGAACTGCGCGATCGCGACCGCGCCCAGGCCGATGAAGATCGCCCGGAAGATCAGGGCGAGCACGATGCCGACGAGCAAGGCCTCCTGCTGCTGCGTACGCGGGACGCGGAAGCTCGCCATGATGATCAGGAAGATGAACAGGTTGTCCACGGAGAGGCTGTACTCGGTGAGCCAGCCGGCGAAGAACTGCAGCCCGTAATCGCTTCCGTGGTGCTGCCAGACGTACAGCCCGAACACCACGGCAAGGCCGACATAGATGGTCAGCGCGATCGCGCACTCGCGGAATGTGGGTTCGTGTGGGCGCAGTGCGATGAGGACGACGTCGATCAGGAGGACCGCGACGGTCACGCCGATCGTGATGCTCCACTCGAGCGTGGAAACGTTCATGGGAATCCCTCCGGGTCGTGAAACGAGCCGGAGGTCTCTTCCGCCACCCACGCCCATCGTGGTCGGCCCGCAGCACCGGTCAACCGAGGTCGACGAGATGACGACACTGCGACGAAGGAATACTCCCCTCCGCCACCCAGTGTGTCAGATGGTCCTCAGGCGGTTGCCTCGAGCATTTGGCGGAGCTCCTTCTTGAGGTCACGGATCTCGTCGCGCAAGCGGGCCGCGACTTCGAACTGCAACTCGGCCGCGGCGGCATGCATTTGCTCGGTGAGCTGCTCGATGAGGGAGGCGAGCTCGCCCGACGGCAGGTCTTGGAGCCGCCGCTCCCCCAGCGGGACCGGCGCGCCTCGCCGTCGCGCGTCGCCGGTGGCGGCCAGCAACGCGTCGGTGTCGGCGTCTTCGCGTGCCAGGAGGTCGGTGATGTCGCCGATCTTCTTGCGCAGCGGTGTGGGATCAATGCCGCGGGCCTTGTTGTACGCCACCTGCTTGGCACGTCGGCGATTGGTTTCATCGATCGCGGCCGCCATCGAGTCGGTGACCGAGTCGGCGTACATGATCACCTGGCCGGAGACGTTACGTGCAGCACGTCCGATGGTCTGGATGAGCGACCGGCCGGACCGGAGGAAGCCCTCCTTGTCGGCGTCGAGAATCGCAACGAGGCTCACTTCGGGGAGGTCGAGGCCCTCCCGCAGCAGGTTGATGCCGACCAGGACGTCGTATTCGCCGAGGCGGAGTTCACGGAGCAGCTCCACGCGGCGCAGGGTGTCGACCTCGCTGTGCAGGTACCGCGTCCGGATGCCGGCTTCAAGCAGGTAATCGGTGAGGTCTTCGGACATCTTCTTGGTGAGCGTCGTGACGAGCACGCGCTCGTCGCGCGACGTCCGCTCGCGGATCTGCGCGATCAGGTCGTCGATCTGGCCCTTCGTCGGCTTCACGATCACCTCGGGGTCAACGAGCCCGGTCGGCCGGATGACCTGTTCGACGAAGTCGCCGCCGGACTTCTCCATCTCGTACGGGCCCGGTGTGGCCGACAGATAGACCGTCTGCCCAATGCGCTCGAGGAACTCGCTCCACATCAGGGGCCGGTTGTCGAGTGCGCTGGGCAGCCGGAATCCGTGCTCGACGAGCGTCTGCTTGCGTGACTTGTCACCTTCGTACATCGCGCCGATCTGCGGGACCGTCACGTGTGACTCGTCGATGACGAGGACGAAATCCTCAGGGAAGTAGTCGAGCAGGCAGTTGGGTGCGGATCCGGGCGTTCGGCCATCCATGTGCAGCGAGTAGTTCTCGATGCCGGCGCAGGTGCCCACCTGCTGCATCATTTCCAGGTCGAACGTCGTGCGCATGCGGAGCCGCTGTGCTTCGAGCAGCTTGTCCTGGCTCTCCAGCTCCTGCAGGCGCTGGTCGAGTTCCTTCTGGATGGATGCGATGGCCCGGGACATCGTGTCCGGTCCAACCGCGTAGTGCGTGGCGGCACCGACATAGAGCTCCCGGTCTTGGGACAGCACCTCACCGGTGAGCGGGTGCAAGGTCATGAGCCGTTCGATCTCGTCGCCGAAGAACTCAATCCGGACGGCCATCTCCTGATAGACCGGGAAGATGTCGATGGTGTCGCCCTTGATGCGGAACGTGCCGCGGATGGGGTTCATGTCGTTGCGGACGTATTGGGCTTGGATGAGCGTGCGCAGCAGCTTGTCGCGTGGGAGCTCCTCTCCCACCTTGAAGCCGATCATTCGGTTCAGGTACTCCTGCGCCGATCCCAAGCCGTAGATGCAGGAGACGGTTGCCACCACGATGACGTCGCGGCGCGTCAGCAGCGACCAGGTGGCGCTGTGCCGCAGGCGCTCGACCTCCTCGTTGATCGAGGAGTCCTTTTCGATGTAGGTGTCGGTCTGCGGGACGTACGCCTCAGGTTGGTAGTAGTCGTAGTACGAGACGAAGTACTCGACCGCGTTGTGCGGAAGGAGCTCGCGCAACTCGTTGGCGAACTGCGCGGCCAGCGTCTTGTTGGGCAACAGCACCAACATGGGCCGTTGCAGTCGCTCGGCCAGCCAGGCTGTGGTGGCCGTCTTGCCGGTGCCGGTGGCGCCCATGAGCACGACGTCCTTGGTGCCGGCCCTGAGCCGGTGCTCGATCTCCTCGATCGCCGCCGGTTGGTCGCCGGCCGGCTGATACTCCGAGACCACCTCGAACGGCGCCACCTGCGGACGTGAATGGGTCAGTGGAACCGCAGGCAAACGAGGCATGTTTCGAGATTACGTGGAGCCTCCGACAGTCTGGCTACTTCTCCAAGATCGCCACGACGCCCTGGCCGCCGGCGGCGCAGATGGAGATCAGCGCGCGACCAGAGCCACGCTCGTCGAGCAGCTTGGCCGCGTTCGCCACGATGCGAGCGCCGGTGGCGGCGAACGGATGGGCCGCGGCCAGCGACGAGCCCTTGACGTTCAGCTTCGACCGGTCGATCGAGCCCAGCGGGGCGTCGAGGCCGAGCTTCTCCTTGCAGAACGCCGGGTCTTCCCAGGCGGCTAGCGTCGAGAGCACCTGACCGGCGAACGCCTCGTGGATCTCGTAGAAGTCGAAGTCCTGCAGCGTGAGGCCGTTGCGGGCCAGCATGCGCGGGACGGCGTAGGCCGGGGCCATCAGCAGGCCCTCGGCGCCGCTGACGTAGTCGACCGCGGCCACTTCGTAGTCGACGAAGTACGCCTGGACCTTCCAGCCGCGCTTCTTGGCCTCCTCCTCGGACGCCAGCAGGACTGCCGACGCGCCATCGGAGAGCGGGGTGGAGTTGCCTGCGGTCATGGTGGCCTCGTCGCCGAAGCGCTTGCCGAAGACCGGCTTGAGCTTGGCCAGGGCCTCGACGGTGGAGTCGGGACGCAGGTGGGTGTCCTTCTCGACGCCGCGGAACGGGGTCACCAGGTCGTCCTGCCAACCTTCATCCCAGGAAGCAGCGAGATTCTGATGCGACGCGGCGGCGAGCTCGTCCTGCGCCTCGCGGGTGATGCCCCACTCGCGGGTGGTGATGGACTGGTGCTCGCCCATCGACAGCCCGGTCCGCGGCTCGGCATTCTGCGGCTGATCCGGTGCCAGCATGCCCGGACGGATCTTGGCGATCAGCGCAAGCATCTTCTTCCTGTCGCCCTTGGCACTGGCCTGGTTGAGGTCGATGAGGATCTTGCGCAACTTGTCGTTGACTGCCAGCGGTGCATCCGACGTGGTGTCGGTTCCGCCGGCGATGCCAGCCTCGTACTTGCCGAGCGCGATCTTGTTCGCGACGAGCGCGGCGGCCTCAAGGCCGGTGCCACAAGCCTGCTGGATGTCGTAGGCCGTGGTCTCGGGCGCCAGCTTGGAGCCGAGGACGGCTTCGCGGGCGAGGTTGAAGTCACGCGCGTGCTTGAGCACGGCACCGGCGACGAACTCGCCGACGACCTCGCCCTCGAGCCCGAAGCGATCGACGAGGCCGTCGAGGGCGGCGGTCAGCATCTCCTGATTGGAGACGCCGGCGTAGACGGTGTTGGACCGGGCGAACGGAATGCGGTTGCCGCCGATGACGGCGACACGGCGCACGTCGCCGTTCTTGGATGTCTTCGCTGGCGTTGAAGCCGCCATGTTCGCGCTCCTCGGTGAGTTCGATAGCCTCGGTTGGACTCGTTAGAACACCGAGATTACAGTGTTCCGAGTCATTCAGATACCGAGGGTATGCGAGAGATTGGACACAGCGGTCATGACGGACAAGTACCAGGACCTGGCCCACAACCCGATCGGGAAGTTCCTGGTCAAGCAGCTCGGACTACCCAACCCGCCGTACCTCGACCGCTACGCCGGCGGGCCACTCGTGAAGGGCACGGTGCTCGTGGGCAGCGCGCAGCCCGGGGTGATCTCGAAGGCCGTCGCCGCAGCACTGAAGTCGTCCAAGATCGAGAACACCGGTGTCTATGCCCAAGGCAAGAAGTACAAGGGCCTCGTCTTCGACGCCAGCGGCATCGACTCGGCGCAGGGCCTCGTCGCGCTGCAGGAGTTCTTCACTCCCGTCATGCGTCAGCTCGCCGGCTCCGGGCGGGTGCTCGTGATCGGATCGCTCCCGGAAGAGGCGGCCACCGAGAGCGCCGCCATCGCTCAGCGCGCTCTCGAGGGGTTCACGCGATCAGTCGGCAAGGAGGCTGGCAACGGAAGCACCGCCAACCTCATCTACGTCGCCCAGGGCGCCGAGTCGACGCTCGAGTCGACTCTGGGCTTCTTCCTCTCCCCCAAGTCCGCGTACGTCTCGGGCCAGGTCAT
>DATFFJ010000319.1:0-10690 GCA_035250065.1 Aeromicrobium sp.
GCGCTGGTCGACGGTGAACCCGTGCCGGAGGCCCAGGTGCGCATTCCGCTGGCGATGCTGAACCGCCATGGCTTGGTGGCCGGCGCCACCGGCACCGGCAAGACGAAGACGCTCCAGGTCTTGGCCGAACAGCTCGCAACGCTCGGCGTCCCTGTGTTCGCCGCCGACATCAAGGGCGACCTCTCGGGCATCGCCACCGCGGGGATCCCCAACGACAAGCTGCTCGCCCGGGCGACGAGCATCGGACAGGACTGGCAGCCGGCGGCGACGCCGACGGAGTTCTTCACGCTCGGCGGCCTTGGGACCGGCGTGCCCATCCGGGCTTCGATCGACGCGTTCGGACCGCTCCTACTGTCGAAGGTGTTGGGCCTCAACGAGACCCAAGAGTCATCCCTCGCGCTCGTCTTCCACTATGCCCGCGAGGCCAAGCTGCCGCTGGTTGACCTCGGCGACCTCCGGTCCGTCCTGACTTACCTCACCGGCGCGGGCAAGGCAGAGCTCAAGGAGTTGGGCGGACTGTCGTCGGCCACGGCGGGCGTAATCCTGCGGGAGCTCATCGCGTTCTCGGACGCCGGCGCCGACGTCTTCTTCGGCCAGCCCGAGATCAAGACGTCGGACTTTCTGCGCACCACCAGCGACGGCAAGGGCGTCGTCTCGCTGCTCGAGGTACCGAGCGTGTACGACAAGCCAGCGCTGTTCTCGACCTTCCTGATGTATCTGCTCAGCCAGTTGTTCAAAGAGCTGCCCGAGGTCGGTGACACCGAAAAGCCGAAGTTGGTCTTCTTCTTCGACGAGGCGCACCTGCTGTTCAAGGACGCCTCCAAGGACTTCCTGGAGTCGGTCGCCCAGACCGTGCGGCTCATCCGGTCCAAGGGTGTGGGGGTCTTCTTCGTCACCCAGACGCCGAAGGATGTTCCCACCGACGTCCTCGCCCAGCTCGGCTCGCGGGTCCAGCACCAGCTGCGCGCGCACACGCCCGATGCAGCCAAGGCGCTCCGGGCGACAGTCTCGACCTATCCCAATTCCTCGTACGACCTGGAGGAAGTCCTCACCCAGCTCGCGATCGGCGAAGCCATCGTCACCGTGATGAACGAGAAGGGCGCGCCGTCGCCAGTGGCGTGGACCCGGGTCCGAGCTCCGCAGGGCTCGATGGAGCCCACACCGGCCGACCAGATCGCCACGGCAGTCAATGCATCGCCGCTGCTGGCGCAGTACGGCACCGCGGTCAACCCCGAGTCGGCCACCGAATCGATCGAGGCAAAGGAGGCCGCGGCGCAGGAGGCGGCCGCCAAGAAACCGACCTGGGACGAGGAGATCAAGGAGACCACCCGGCGGAGAACGCGCACAGAGTCAACGAGCCGCTACCGTCGGCAATCGCCACTGGAGAAGGCTGCCGGCGAAGCCGCCCGCACCGCCGCGCGCGAACTGATCAAGCGCATCTTCAGCAGGCGGCGGTAGGAGGCCCAATGTCCCTCGTCATGCGGAGCGACCACCCCGCCGACAACGGCGGTCATGTCCGCACCATCACCCTGAACGTCCCCGACAAGCTCAACGCGCTCAGCTGGCCGCTCCTCGAGGAACTCGCCACCGCCATCGAAGCGACGGCGGATGACCCCGCGGTCCGCGCGCTCGTCGTCACCGGCGCCGGCCGCGCCTTCTGCTCCGGTGCCGACCTTCAGAGTGTCTTCGGCGATCGAGCGAGGCCGGTCGAGGTTCTGAAGGAGAACCTGCTGCGGGTGTACGCCTCGTTCCTCGGCCTGCGCGACCTGTCCATTCCCACGATCGCCGCCGTCCACGGCCCGGCCGTGGGTGCCGGCATGAACATCGCGCTTGCCTGCGACGTCATCGTCGCCGGGCCGGAGGCGACGTTCGGGCCGACGTTCTCCCAGATCGGGCTGCATCCGGGCGGTGGTTGTAGCTGGATGCTCACGCAGCGCATCGGAAGCGCCAACACAGCCGCGGCGCTCTATGCCGGCGACGTGATCGACGCCGCCACAGCCCTTCGACTCGGCATCGCCCAGGAGCTCTGCGACGACCCACGGGGGCGCGCCGCAGAGCTGGCCGCGCTCTACGCGACGCGCGAGCCCGCCCTGATGGCCGACATCAAACGCAGCGTCCGCGTAGCCGCGACGGCCGACCTGGCTGTTTCGCTGGACGTCGAGGCTGAGGCGCAAGCCCGCTCATTGCAAAGCGAGGCATTCGAAGCCTTCGCCCGACGATTCAGCTAGTCGCGGCCGGCACTGAGCTGCCACGTGGGCAGTGTGACGTTGGAAACGAAACCCGCCGAAACGTTTGCTCTCTGCGCCTCGCGGGTGGATACTTATGTTACTGGCGAGTAACGAACGGCCAGCAACTCCGCCGACCGGAGCCGGGACGTCGAGCTTTCGAGCAGCGATCCGCGTTTGCCGAGGTCAGACCCACAAAGGGGCAAGAAGGCATGAGCCACTACAAGAGCAACGTCCGCGACATCGAGTTCAACCTGTTCGAGCTGTTCGGGCTCCAGGAGAAGCTCGGCAAGGGCATCTTCGAGGAGATGGACGAGGACACCGTCCGCAGCATCCTGCACGAGGTCGAGCGCCTCGCCACGAACGACCTCGCCGCGTCCTACGTCGAAGGTGACCGCAACCCGCCGGTCTTCGACCCCAAGACGTTCACCGCACCCGTCAGCGAAGAGTTCCAGAAGTCCTACGACGCGTGGATGAACTCCGGCTTCTGGGGCCTCGGCATCCCCGAGGAACTCGGCGGCATGACCGCTCCGGCCAGCTTGGTCTGGACCAGTGCCGAGATGGTGCTCGGAGCCAACGCTCCAGTCTGGTTCTTCTCGAACGGTCCGTTCATGGCAAGCGTGGTCTACAACAACGGCACCGAGCGCGACAAGCGCATTGCGCAGCTCATGACCGAGAAGCAGTGGGGCGCCACAATGGTGCTGACCGAGCCGGACGCCGGATCGGATGTCGGCGCCGGCCGATCGAAGGCCACCCCCAACGAGGACGGCACCTGGAACATCACCGGGGTCAAGCGCTTCATCACGGGCGCTGAGGCTCAGCTGCAGGACAACATCGTCCACCTCGTCCTTGCTCGCCCCGAAGGCGTCGAAGGCGCCGGCGGCCCGGGCACCAAGGGCCTGTCCCTGTTCCTCGTGCCCAAGTACCACTTCGACCTCGAGACCGGGGAGCTCGGCGCCCGCAACGGCGCCTACGTCACCGGCATCGAGCACAAGATGGGCATCAAGCACTCCAACACCGCGGAGGTCACCTTCGGCGACCCGCAGGTCGGCGGCGGTGAACCAGCCGTCGGCTACCTGCTCGGCGAGGTGCACGACGGCATCGCGCAGATGTTCAACGTCATCGAGGGCGCCCGCATGCTGGTCGGAACCAAGGCCATGGCCACGCTGTCAACCGGCTACCTCAATGCGCTGGAGTACGCCAAGGACCGCGTGCAGGGTCCTGACCTGACGCAGGCGTCGGACAAGACCGCTCCCAAGGTCACCATCACGCACCATCCCGATGTCCGGCGGTCACTCATGACCCAGAAGTCGTTCGCCGAGGGCTTGCGCTCGCTGGTGATCTACACGGCGTCCTGGCAGGACCAGATCCTGCTCAAGCACGCGGCCGGAGAGGACGCCTCCTTCGAGGAGTCGGTCAACGACCTGCTGCTTCCGCTGGTCAAGGGCTACGGCTCGGAGCGCGCTTGGGTACTGCTCGGCACCGAATCACTGCAGACGCTCGGCGGTTCCGGCTTCCTGCAGGACTACCCGATCGAGCAGTACGTGCGTGACGCCAAGATCGACACGCTGTACGAGGGCACCACGGCGATCCAGGGCATGGACCTGTTCTTCCGCAAGATCGTCAAGGACGGCGGCAAGGCGCTCGGCCACGTGGCCAACGAGATCCAGCAATTTGCCGAGAACGCCGAGGGCGATGCCCGTCTCAAGGTTGACCGCGAGTACCTGGCCAAGGGCTTGGACGACGCGCAGGCGATCCTCGGTGCGGTCTTCAACGACCTGATGTCCGCGAACCCGGCCGATGAGAACGGCGACATCAAGAACATCTACAAGGTGGGCTTGAACACCACGCGCCTGGTCTACGTGCTCGGTGACGTCGTCGTCGCGTGGCTGCTGCTGCGTGGCGCCGAGGTTGCGCTCGCCGCGCTTGATGCCGGAGCCACCGGCTCGGACAAGGACTTCTACGAGGGCAAGGTCGCCGCGGCGTCCTTCTTCGCTCGCAATGTCCTGCCCAAGCTCGCGGGTGAGCGCGTCATCGCCGAGAACATCGACGACTCGATCATGAGCCTGTCGGAAGCAGCCTTCTGATCTGTCCCTGACCTGTGCCCCGTATCCGTCGGATGCGGGGCACAGCCCGTTTCGAGGTCGGTACCGTGACGGCGTGGAGAAGTCCCGACCGCCCAGCCCGCTGTGGTACTTGGCTGCGCTTGCCCTGACGTTGGTCGGCTGGATCGTCGGCGTCGCCGTCGCCGGCGGCGCCTGGGACGCGGTGCGCAGCGCACCCATCACGTCGGCCAACCAGGCGCTGCAGGCCAAGGGCGAGAGCATCGCCGTGTTCACCGACGTCGTGCAGGCGGATCGTCACATCACCTGTTCGTTGGTGGACGTGGTGCGGGATGCCGAGCCGGAGCCGATCCCGCCGGCACCGATCGCGCTGACCGTTGACGATGACGGCGCGACCTGGAACCTCGTCGCCTTCGAGCCCGAGGGGCGCGACAACGTGACTGTGACGTGCACACCGAAGGACAAGCGCGTTGACAACGCCCAGTACGCCTACGCCGCCGTCGACGGATTCGTCGAGCGCGCCCGGGCCGGCAACTTCGTCATCCTCGGCGGGTTTGTCGGCGGGATCGTCATGGCGATCGTCGTGTTCGCGAAGCGACGCCGCCGCACGGCGCCCTAGAACTCGTCGAGCCGCGGGCCCAATCGTCAGTACGTCAGCGCCGTGGCTGGGTCGCGCAGGATGTCCGCCACGTCGGTCAGAAACCGAGAGCCTTCGGCGCCGTCAAGGATCCGATGGTCGAAGGTGAGCGCCAGCGTGGTGACCCAGCGCGCCGCGATCGAGTCGTCCTCCAACACCCACGGCCGACGCTGAATGGCGCCGACGGCCAAGATGCCGGCCTCTCCGGGATTGAGGATCGGAGTGCCGCCGTCCAAACCGAGCGGCCCGATGTTGGTAATGGTGAACGTTCCGCCCGCTTGGTCGGCGGGCTGCGTCTGGCCGTCCCGAGCGGTCGACGTCAGGCGATCGATGGCACCTGCCAGCTCCCGCAGCGACATCCGGTCGGCGGCCTTGACGTTTGGGACAACGAGGCCACGCTCCGTCGCCACGGCGAAACCCAGGTTCACCGACTCGTGCATCAGCAGCTCGGCTTCACCCGCGTTCGTCTCCAGCCACTGCGCATTGAGCGTCGGCGTGTGGCGAAGGGCCAGGCAGACCGCTTTGGCCACGATGACCGTCGGTGTCAGCCGGATTCCGGCAAAGGCGCGCTCCTGTTGGAGCCGCTCCAGGAGCTCGACCGTCCGACTGACGTCCAGGGTGAGCCACTCGGTGGCCTGCGGCGCAGTGTGCGCTGAGCGTTCCATCGCCGCCGCCATGGCCTTCCGCACTCCACGAACTGGAACCCGAGCATCACCGGAGCGCTCCGCCGGAACCAAGTCGGCCGGCACCTGCGCCGCGTCCACCTCGGACGCCGGCTGCGCACCCCTGGACGCGGCGTAGGCCTCGACGTCGGCCCGCGTGACAACCGGCCCGGAGCTCGGCACCTCGTTGACGTCGACTCCAAGATCCTTGGCCAACTTGCGAATCGGCGGCTTCACCCGCACGCGATGACGCGTGTGATCGTCGTGCCCGCCGTGCAGGGGAACCACGCGACCGACGGGTGCCGGCACCTTGCGCCTGCGGCGGGGTCCCGAGGTGCGCGCTCCGTATCCCACGAGCGTGGGCTCGCGTTGCGGTGCCGGGTCGGGATCCGTACCGGTGGCTTCGCCAGCCTCACCGATCGCGATGATCGGTGTCCCCACCGGCACGGTGGCCCCCTCGTCCACCAGCAGTGCGGTGACGACGCCGGAGAATGGACTGGGGAGCTCGACGACCGACTTGGCGGTCTCGATCTCGACCAACACGTCATTGACCTTGACCGTGTCGCCGACCGCCACCCGCCAGGTGACGATCTCTGCCTCGGTCAGACCTTCGCCCACATCGGGCAGTGCGAACTCGCTCACCCCACCTGACCCCATTTCCCAGCGCCGCGCGGCCTCTCGGTCTGCCACTCGTCGTTCATCAGGGCCTCAACGGTGTCGAGGATGCGATCCAGGCTCGGCAGGTATTCGTCCTCGGCCCGGCTCGGCGGATAGGGGGTGTCGTACCCGGTGACCCGTTGGACCGGTGCCTCCAGGGAGTAGAAGCACTCCTGGGTGACGCGCGCCGCGATCTCGGCACCCAAGCCAAGGGTCCGCGCCGCTTCATGCACCACGACGGCAAGTCCGGTCTCGCGGACCGACGCGTAGACCGGTTCGAGGTCGAGCGGCGAGAGGCTTCGGAGGTCGATGACGGCGAGGTCGAGGCCGTCCGCCTCGGCCGCCTCGGCGGCCTCCAGGCAGGTCGTGACGGTGGGGCCGTAGGCGATCAGCGTGGCGTCGCCGCCTTCGCGACGGATGGCCGACGACCAGAGAGACTCCGGCGTCGCGTCCACATCGACGTCTCCGGTCTGCCAGTAACGACGCTTGGGCTCCAGGAAGATCACCGGGTCGTCCGCAGCGATGGCCTGCTGGATCATCCAATAGCCGTCGTGCGGTGTGGCCGGGCTGACCACCTTGAGCCCCGGGGTGAGGACGAACTGTGCCTCCGGGCTCTCCGAATGGTGCTCGACCGCGCCGATGCCACCGCCGTACGGGATGCGGATGACGACCGGCGCCGGCAGGCTGCCTGCCGTCCGGCCGAAGGTGCGCGCCAGCTGCGCCACGATCTGGTCGTAGGCCGGGTAGACGAACCCGTCGAACTGGATCTCGACCACAGGCCGGAAACCGGCGTGCGCCAGGCCGATGGCGGTCCCGACGATGCCGGACTCCGCCAACGGCGTGTCCATGACCCGCTGGGCGCCGAACTCCGCCTGCAAGCCATCGGTCACCCGGAAGACGCCACCGAGGCGACCGATGTCCTCACCCAAGAGGATCACTTGGTCGTCAGCGGCCATCGCGGCCCGGAGGCCGGCGTTGAGCGCCTTGGCCAGACTCATGTCGGTCACGCGACACCCCCATACTGTTCCCGCCACGCGACGTACTCGGCCTGCTGCACCCGCAGCTCGTCGGTCTGCTCGGCGTAGACGTTGTCGAACCAGGCGGCAAGGTCTGGTTCCGGGATGGCCAGGCAGGTCGCGCGCACCGACGCGCCCAGCTCCTCGGCTTCGGCCTCCAGATCAGCGAAGAACCTGGGATCAAGGCCCTCGGCCTCGAGGTGCTTCCGCACTCGGTCCAAGGGATCGGCCGCGCGCCACGCCTCGACTTCGGCGGCGTCGCGATAACGGGTCGCGTCGTCGGAGGTCGTGTGTGGACCCATCCGATACGTACGTGCCTCGACCAGAACCGGAGTGCCTTCCGATCGCGCGAGGTTGAGCGCCGCATCGGTCACGGCCTGGCATGCCAAGACGTCGTTGCCGTCGACGTGGATGCCGCGCATCCCGAAGCCAGCCGCACGCTGCACGATCGGCGCGGCGGTCTGCTGAGTGGCAGGCAGGCTGATCGCGTACTGATTGTTCTGGCAGAAGAAGACGACCGGGGCCTTCTGGAGCGCAGCGAACTCGAGCGCCTCCCAGAGGTCGCCCTGCGACGACGCCCCGTCGCCGAAGTAGGTCAGAACGGCCGGGTTGCTGTCGCCTCGCATCACCATGCCGCGCGCGTAGCCGACCGCATGGAGCGGGTGCGACCCGATGACGATGCTGAGTGGTCCAAAGCGGTGACGCTTCGCGTCCCAGCCGCCGAGGGTCGAACACCGCCAGACCGCGATCAGGTCCGCCAAGTCGATGCCCAGCAGCCATCCGACCAGCGTCTCGCGATAGCTCGGGTACACGAAGTCGGCAGGACCGAGTGCGGCCGCGGAGCCCACCTGCGCCGCCTCCTGCCCGAGGGCCGAGGCCCACAGCCCCAATTCGCCGTGACGTTGCAGGGCGAACGCCTCGGTGTCGATGCGACGGATCAAGTACATCTGCCGATAGAGCGCGGCGACGGCGTCAAGGTCGCCGTCGAAGGAGAACTCCGGATGGCTGCGACGGTCACCGTCGGGCGTCAGCAACTGGACGCAGGACTCCGGTACGGAGGCAGGGTTGTTGCGTCCCAGTGCCGATTCGCTCATGGGTGAAGCTCCTTCGACGGCCTGTGGCCAGAGACCTGTAGGTCTCAAGACCACGGTAAACCTGCCCCGGTCGAACTACCTGACGCGCTGAACGAATGATTCGGCGGTGTCGGATGCGAGACTACAGTCATGAAGTTCGCATTGGCGTGGGTTTTGAGCACGTTGTCGCTGGCCGTCGGAGCGGCGTTGCTCGGGGATCACATGAACATCGGCCGTCCCGACCAAACGCTGCAGGACAAGATCATCCCGGTCGCGATCGTCGGTCTGGTGTTCGTGCTCGTCAACATGTTCGTGGCGCCCGTGGTGAAGGTGCTCTCGTTGCCGTTCATCGTGGTCACCCTCGGGTTGTTCCTCCTCGTCATCAACGCACTGCTCCTGCTGCTCACGGAGTGGATCAGCGCGAAGCTGCAGATCGGCGGGGCCGTGCCCTTTGACGTCGACGGGTTCTGGTGGGCCGTGCTCGGCGCCGTCGTCGTGTCCATCGTCAACGCGATCTTCGGATCGCTCACCCGCCGCACCTAGAGCCGCGCGCCGGCTAGGCCGTGCGCAATTTCGGCCGCTCGGTAGCCTCGGCCCGTGAAGATCGCGATCGTCTGCCTCGGCAACATCTGCCGGTCACCGATGGCGCACGTGGTCCTTGAGCATCGGCTGGCCGAAGCGGGGCTGGCGGACGACGTCACCGTGGTCTCGGCTGGGACCGGCAGCTGGCACACCGGTGAGGCGATGGACAAGCGAGCGGCGGCCGTGCTCTCCGCTGCCGGATACGACCCCAGCCGGCATCAGGCACGCCGCTTCACCCCCGACTGGTACGCCGAGAACGATCTGATCCTGGCGATGGATGCGAGCAATTACGCCGACATCTCCGACCTCGCTCCCGATGTCGCGTCGCTGGAGAAGCTGCAGATGTTCCGCGCGTACGACCCCGAGGCCTCCGACCATGACAACGAAGTCCCCGATCCCTGGTTCGGCGGACCAGAAGGCTTCGAGCACGTCTTGCAGATGGTGGAGCGGACGGCCGAGGCGCTGGTCGAATCGCTCTCCCGCCGCGCCCGGTGAATCCCTAGTATCAGTCGGATGTTCCTCGCTTCGCTCGTCAACGTGCCGTCGGCCACTCGGCCTCGAGCAGCAAGCTGCTCGGGCGCTCGGTAACCTCCGCACGTGAATGCCCCGAGCCGGCTCGATCGTGAGCTCAACGAGCTCCTTCAGGAGCTGCGCGTCATCCAGGGTGGAATTCTGCTCCTGGTCGGCTTCCTGCGTACATCGTGGTGACGGTCATTCTGTGGTGGATACTTCCTCGGCATTCGGTGCGCCAAGCAAGCCGCGAACACGACGAAGTCGTCGAGCACTGACGGTCGTCATCGCCCCGCTGAGCCGCGCTCACTGCAGGTAACCTCGGACCCATGGCACGGATGGCAGGCACCGCGGCACGTGCGGAGTCGCTGATCGGCCACGGCGTCGTATCGACCACCTCGGTCGCCGGCGGCGACATCTGCACCACGACGAGACTGCGACTCACCGATGGTCGCAACGTCGTCATCAAGACCCGACCCCAGCCGCCGGAGAATTTCTTCGAGCGGGAGGCCGCGGGCCTTCGCTGGCTGGCCGTCGACGGCGGAGCCAAGGTGCCCGAGGTCCTGGCGGTGGCGCCAGACTGCATCGTGCTGGCCTGGGTCGAGCCAGGCAAGCCGTCCAACGAGCTTGCCGAGCGCTTTGGCCAGGCGCTGGCGACGACGCACGCAGCCGGAGCCGACGAGTTCGGCACCGATACCGACGGCTACATCGGACTCGCGCCTTTGCCCAATCGGCCCATGCCGACGTGGCCCGAGTTCTACGCGTCCCGCCGCGTGATGCCCTACGTGCGCGCGGCCGTCGACCGCAAGACGCTGACCGTCGAGCAGGCGCACGTCATCGAGCAGGCCATGCGGAAGATCCATGACTTCGCCGGGCCGGAAGAGCCGCCGGCTCGGATCCACGGCGACCTGTGGTCAGGCAACGTCGTGTGGGGCGCCGACGGCGACGTGTGGCTGATCGACCCTGCCGCGCATGGTGGCCACCGCGAGACCGATCTCGCGATGATGTCGCTTTTCGGCCTTCCCCATCTGGACCGCGTCATCGCAGCGTACGACGATGCAGCTCCCCTCGCCGACGGTTGGCGCGAGCGAGTCCCGCTGCATCAGCTGCACCCGTTGCTCGTCCATGCGGTGCTGTTCGGCGGTTCCTATGGCGCGCGGGCGGCATCGGCAGCCCAGCGTCTGCTCGACGGGCCACCCGATTCCTGACCGGCCCACAGAGAACGCACAGGTGGGACCCAGTCGGCGCTTTGCCGGCATGAGGGA
>DATFFJ010000320.1:0-9248 GCA_035250065.1 Aeromicrobium sp.
TGGTGCACACGTGCGTGGGTGCCGGCTCGTCCGATGACCCCGCGTCCGGTTGCATACGCATGCGCTCAGTGGCGATGGCTCGAAAAAGCTTGATCGTCTCCTGCCCGAGAGAGCCGATCGTTTCGTCCCCGGACGGACTCGTACCGTCAGCCACGAGTTGCCTCGACGCGCCGCTTCAACCCCTTAAGCGCGGTGTCGATGATCACCTTCTCGGCCTTGCGCTTCAACATGCCGAGCATCGGGATGGAGACGTTGACGGCCAGGGTGTAGGTGACGTGGGTGCCGTCGTCGACCTCATCGAGCTCGTAGCTGCCGTCCATCCCGGTGAGCATCGAACCGCGCTCGACCAGAGTCCAGGAGACGCCGTCGTCGCCATTCCACGTGTACGCCAGGTCGTACTCATCTCGGATGGGTGCTGCGTCGAGGACGAAATGGACCTGATCCGGGCGAGCTTCATCCCCCGACACGATTTCGGCTCGCCGTACACCCGTGGCCCACTCCGGATAGCGCGCGAAATCAGCGATGACGGCCATGATGTCCGCCGGCGGTGCGGCAATGACGATGTCGCTACTCGTCCGGGCCATCAGGACTCCTCGTCGCTCGGTGGGCCTCCATCCTAGTGGCGGTACCACCGACCGCTGTGGGTGGCGCTGCACCGTCTGCAGCCGCGCTCCCGGCTGGCGGCCAGTAACCTCGCGTACGTGACTCGTGGAAGCCTGACCAGCGAGATCGTCGAGCGACTCCGCCGGCAGCCCGACGGCGTCATCGTGTCCGCGTGGTCCCCGCAGGATGACGGGTGGACCGATTGGTCGGTCCGGGACTTCCACCGTTCGGTCACCGGTATCGCCAAAGGCCTGATGGCGCACGGCGTCCAGCCCGGCGATCGCATTGCGCTGCGGTCGCGCACACGTCACGAATGGACGTTGGTCGACTATGCGATCTGGTGGGCAGGCGGGGTCAGCGTTCCGCTCTACGAGACGTCAACAGCCGAGCACGTGACGTGGGTCGTGGAGGACTCTGGCGTGCGGCTTGCGGTCGTGGAGTCCGGTGACGTCGACCTCGGCGTTCCGACGTGGACGATCGAAGCTTCCGATGCCGACCTCGACGCACTGATCGCAGCCGGCGCCGCGGTCGGCGACGATGAGCTGGAAGCGCGGCGCGGAACAGTCCGCGCCGAGGACATCGCCACCATCATCTACACCTCCGGGACGACCGGAACACCCAAAGGCTGCCCGTTGACGCACGCCAACCTACGGGCCGAGATCGACGGGGCGGTGGGAACACTCCCGGAGATCTTCATGGCCGAGGGCGCCGCGACGCTGCTTTTCCTTCCGCTCGCCCATGTCTTCGCCCGCGTCATCCAGATCGGCGCAATCAACGCTGGTGTGCGGCTCGGCCTCACCTCCGAGGTCTCCCAGCTGTCCGAACGCCTGGAGACGTTCAAGCCGACGTTCATCCTGACCATTCCGCGGGTGATGGAACGCTTCTTCAACCTGGCGAGCCAGCAGGCGTACGCGGACAACCGCGGCGGCTTCTTTGACCGCGCTGTCCAGACCGCGATCGCCTACAGCCGCGCCCTCGACCGCGGTAAGCCCGGGCCTGCCCTCCGGACGCGGCATGCCGTCTACGAGCGAACCGTCTATCGCAAGCTGCGCGACGTGTTCGGTGGACAGGTCTCGTGGGCGGTGGTCGGCGGCGCCCCGCTGGGCGAGCGGCTGGCGCACTTCTACCGCGGCATCGGCATGCCGGTGCTCGAGGGCTACGGCCTGACCGAGACATCGGCCGCCATCACCGTCAACACGCCCGAGGAGAATCGCATCGGCACCGTCGGCAAGCCGATCCCGGGGACTGAGGTGCGCCTCGACACCGGCGGCGAGCTGCAGGTGCGCGGTCCCCAGGTCTTCTCCGGCTACTGGAACGACCCATCGGCCACCGAAGCCTGCCTCCACGACGGCTGGTTCTCGACCGGCGATCTCGCCGACATCGACGAAGACGGGTTTGTTCGGATCCTTGGACGGCGCAAGGAGATCCTGATCACCGCCGGAGGAAAGATCGTCGCCCCGGCGGTACTCGAGGACCGGATTCGCGCGCACCCCTACATCAGCCACTGCCTCGTCGTGGGCGATGGCAAGCCATTCGTCGGCGCACTGGTCACGATCGATCGATCCGTCTGGACCGGCAAGCTGACCGATCCCGAGCTGCTCGCCGCCGTCCAGTCAGCCGTCGATGCCGCCAACGCCGTGGTTTCGCAGGCCGAGTCGGTGCGCAAGTTCATCGTCCTCGACGAGGACTGGACGCAGGAGAACGGCTACCTGACGCCATCCTTGAAGGTGAAGCGCAGCGCCGTCCTCAGCGACTTTCACGACACCGTCGAGGCGCTTTTCGTCAGGTAGCGCCGCCAGTCGGCGGTGATGCCCTTCACTGTGGTGCCGAACCACTGTCGCGCGGCCTCGTCGACCGACCGACCGTCCACGACATCGGTGTAGAACCCCCGCACCGCCACGTCGCCATGCTGTTCCCCGAGCATCCGGAAAACCATCCACGCCGCCTCGTACACCGTGCTCAGCCCGTGCGTCGACTCATCGAAATCCGCGGCCGATGGCAAGCGCGGTGGCGCACCGTCAGCCCTGACCTTGCGGAGGATCTGCCCAGCGCTGACCGAAAGCGGCGCCCGGTCATCGTGGAGTGCGACGTAGTCGGCGAAGCCCTCCGCCACCCAGAGTTCAATCCGGCTGCGCTTGTGCGCGAGCCCGCTGAGCACGTGGGTGGCTTCGTGCGTCATGACAATCCGCTGGGCCCGGTCGTCCATGCCGCCGAAGAGCTCGGGGTTGACGACGATCGCGGGGACGCCTTTCGGCCCTCCGAGAGCTGTGGAGACAGCCGCGATCTGCGCAACGCCGCGGGCCGGTCGTCCGAGCACGGCGGCTGCCGTCGCCGGCGCTTTCGGCACCACCACGGTCAATCGTCCCCGTGCGGTGGGCACCAGTCGGTTCACCGCCCCTGCTGCTCGCCGCGCCAAGGTCACGGCGTCGATGTCGTCCTCGCCTCCGTTGATCGTGATCACGGTGGCACCGTCCGCACGTTTAACGCCGACGTTCCCGGCCAGCCAGATCGGGACCGGATCGCCACCCTCCCTCGTCACCGACATGAGGTCGAAACCGTCAGCGGTGGGCCACAGCCGGAATCGCACCGTGGACGAACCACCGCGCCACGCCACATCGACTTCAGCCGACGTGGAACCGTCGGCCCGATCGGGTGCCTGTCCGCCCCGCCGGTAGACGAAGGCGACGTCCTGAACGCCAAGCGTGCGGCGCGCATCCCAGATGTCACCGGCAGCGCGATGAGCCTCATCGGAGTCACCGGCTGCGGCAAGAAAGGCTGACCGGCTGCGCGCGTCGCTGAGATCCTGGAACTGCCGTGTCAGCCGCGCGCGAGCATCGCTGGGAATGGTCGACGTCGCGGGTCCGTCCGCGGACTCCCACGGACGCTGCCAGGCAAACACCCCGGCGACGACCGCGAGGAGGAGCCCGACCGCCGCGATGTTTGCGGTGAGATGGTGCTTCTTGGTCGCCGACGGTCGGGCTTCGCCCGATCGGCGAGGGTGCGGCTCAGCCAACCCGTCCGGCTCGCGAATATCCACCGACGCCGTGAATCTCAACACTGCGTCCCGGGCGGGGCGAGTGGATGACCTTGCCGCGGCCCAGGTAGATGCCGATGTGCGACAGGTCGCCGTAGGCAACCAGATCACCGGGCTGGAGAGCATCCATCGATATCGATCGAACAGAGTTGATCTGAGCGCCCGCAACACGCGGGAGCGAGATGCCGGCGGCGGCGAAGGACTTCATCACCAAGCCTGAGCAGTCCCAGCCGCTGGGGCCGGTGCCGCCGTAGACGTACGCATCGCCCAGCTGGGCGACCGCGAAGTCGATCGCCCGCTTTGCGGCGCCGAATGCCTCGACTTCGAAGTTGAGGTCTGTGTTGCTGTCATTGAACTTGGCCTGCTGGGCCGTGCTCATCTGGGAGAAGAGCTTCTTGGCGGCCCGATGGAGTGCCTCGACTTCCTTGCGCCTCTCGTCAATGTTCTGCGCGTCGGCGTCGAGGGCCGCTTTGCGCTCCTTGAGCTGGGCGCGGCGCGCCTTCAACTGCTCCGAGAGCGTGCTGAACTCCTCCAGTTGCTCAGCCTGCGAGCTGTTCAGCGCCTGGACCGCACCCAGGCCGTCCAGGAACTCAGTCGGGTTCTTGCTGCCCATGAGGTTGACGGTCGGCCCCAACGGAGCGTCCATGTGCTGCTGCGCGATGAGCTCGCCGAGCTCGCGCCGCTTCTCCCGGTAAGCCTTGTCCTGCGCGGCGATGTCGTCGTTGAGGTCGGCGATCTCCCGGCGCGTCGACGTGATGCGCTCGCCGATCATGTTGACCTGCTCGTTCACCACCTCGGCACGGTGGAAGGCGTCCTCGACCACAGTCGGATCGACTGGCTCGGCAGCCGCGGGACCTGCGAAAAGGGTCCCCACGAGGGCTCCGGTGCTGGCCGCGGCCAGCATGATACGGGTGCGTCTTGGGGTTGGGCGCACGCAGAAAGCTCCTTGGAATCTGGCGCCCGACCACCACTTACACCGAACGCAAGAGCCTTCACCATACGAAAGCCCGGGCCCAGTCTCAACTTGCCTCGACGTCCGGCGATGTGAGCGGCGTCACCATGCGCAGGGGCGGCACGAGCCCTTCACGGGCCAGGACGTCGAGTGCTGTGACTTCGGTCTCTGCCAGAACGATGCCGTCCGGCGGTGCACCGAGCAAGACGGTGACGACGCAGTCGCCGCACGCCGCGGCGCTACGCACGAGGCAGGTGTCGCAATCGACGACTACTGGTTCATTCATGGTGACGACGCTAGGAACCGGCACTGACAGTTTTGGCGATGCACGTCGTTGAGTGTCGTGCGGCCCTTTGTCAGAGATGCCGCTTACCGTCCGTCACATGACGGCCCAACCCATCGACGGCATCCAGCCGACGTTCGACGACCTGGGCCAGCCGTTGTCCGACGTGACGTTCTGCGTGGTCGACCTCGAAACGACCGGGGGCTCGGCGCGAGGCGGCTCGAAGATCACCGAGTTCGGTGCGGTCAAGGTTCGCGGCGGTGAGGTGCTCGGGGAGTTCCAGACGCTTGTCAATCCCGACGAGACCATTCCTGCTTTCATCACCGTCCTCACCGGGATCACCGACGCCATGGTGATCGATGCTCCGCGCATCGCCGAGGTGCTGCCCAGCTTCCTGGAGTTCGCGCACGGGTGCGTCCTCGTCGCACACAACGCACCGTTCGACATCGGCTTCCTCAAACACAATGCGCGCGAGCTCGACATCGCGTGGCCGCGCTTCGACGTCCTCGACACGGCCGTGCTGGCCCGGCGCGTCCTGCTGCGCGACGAGGTTCCCAACGTCAAGCTGGCGACGTTGGCCCACGTCTTCCGGGCGTCGACCACGCCCAACCACCGGGCGCTGTCCGACGCCCGCGCCACCGTCGACGTCCTGCACGGACTGTTCGAGCGGCTCGGCCCGTTGGGCGTCAGCACGTGGGAGGAGCTGTCGTCGTACAGCTCACGGGTCACCCCCGCGCAGCGCAAGAAGCGCTATCTGGCCGACCACGTGCCGGCGAAACCCGGCGTCTACCTCTTTCGCGGACCTCACGACGACGTCCTCTACGTCGGCACGTCGCGCAACCTGCGCTCTCGGGTCCGGGCCTATTTCACCGCGTCGGAAACCCGATCCAAGATGGGTGAGATGGTCGGTTTGGCCCATCGAGTCGAAGCGGTCGTGTGCGCGACCGCGCTCGAAGCGCAGATACGCGAGGTCCGGCTCATCGCGCGGCACCGTCCGCCCTACAACCGCCGCTCCAAGTTCCCGCATCAGAAGTCGTGGCTCAAGCTCACCCGCGAGCCGTGGCCACGGCTGTCAGTCGTACGCAGCATCCTCGACGACGACGCCGACTACATCGGGCCCTTCGGAGGTCGCAACGCGGCCGAGGAGGCGATGGTTGCACTGCAGGACGTGTTCCCGATCCGCCAGTGCACCGGACGGCTGCCGGCCAAGCCCCGCCGCTCAGCCTGTGCGCTGGCCGAGATCGGCCACTGCCTCTCCCCCTGTGACGGCTCGGCAGCCCGCGAGCAGTACGACGACGTGGTGCACGAGGTCCAGCGCGCCATGACCGCCGACCCTGTGGCATTGGTCGCGGCCATCAACGAACGCATGGCCGGCTTGGCCGAACTCCAGCGCTACGAGGACGCCGCTCGCTGGCGCGACCGGCTGACTTCGCTTCTCCGTGCGGCCCACCGGACACAGCGGCTGCGCACCCTCACCGCCCAGGCCGAGCTCGTCGCCGCCGCACCCCACACCGCGGGGTGGGAGGTCCACGTGGTGCGGCATGGACGACTCGCGGCGGCCGGGGTCATGCCCAAGGGAACAGCGCCGCAGCCGTGGGTCGACACGCTGCTCGCCGCGGCCGAGTCAGTCGCATCCGGGTTCGGCCCGGTCCCGGCCGCGACCGCCGAAGAGACCGAGCTCATCCTGCGCTGGCTGGAGTCACCCGGCGTCCGCATGGTGCGCGGCTCCTGGCACGCACCTTGGGCCAGCGCGGCCCGCCACCTGGAGCGCTTTTCGTTGCTCTAGATGGCTTCTGCGGTGGCGGCGATCCATGCCTCGAGCACCCGGGCCGCCGACCCGGAATCGATCGATTCGGCTGCTCGCCCCAATGAGTTGGCCAGGCGATCCTCAAGCGGGTCGGAGCCTGCATCGAATGCCGCGATGCCAGCGGCCGCGTTGAGCAGGACGGCGTCGCGCACGGCGCCCTTCTCGCCCCCGATAACGCGTCGAAATACGTCGGCATTGAAGTCGGCGTCACCGCCGGTCAGGGCTCCGTCACCAGCCGGCTCGATCCCCAGCCTCGACGGGTCGAACGACTCCTCTGTCACGTCACCGTCCGAGACGACCCAGACATGCGACGTTGTCGCGGTCGTCAGCTCGTCCAGCCCGTCGTCGCCGCGAAACACGAGCGCGTCGACGCCGCGCCGGGCCAGCACGCCGGCCATCAGCGGCGCGACGGCCGAGTCCGAGACACCCACGGCCATCGCGGCGGGCCGTGCCGGGTTGGCCAGCGGGCCGAGGAAGTTGAACGTCGTCGGGATGCCAAGCTCCTTGCGGGTCGGCCCGGCAAAACGCATCGACGGATGGAACGCCGGCGCAAAGCAGAAGGTGATGCCCACGGCGTCGAGGACCTTGCCGAGGTCGCCGACCGGGACGTCCAGCCGGACACCCAGCGACTCCAGGACGTCCGCCGAGCCACTCTGGCTGCTCGATGCCCGGTTGCCGTGCTTCACGACGCGGACTCCGGCACCCGCAATGGTCACCGCTGCCATGGTCGAGATGTTGACCGTGCGCGCACCATCGCCGCCGGTGCCGACGACGTCAACGACACGGCCCTCCACGTCGAGGGGCGCCGCATGCCGGTACATGGTGTCGACGAATGCGGTGATCTCGTCGACCGTCTCGCCCTTGCTCCGCAGTGCGACGAGGAATCCGGCGATCTGCGCCGGCGTTGCTTCACCGCCGAGGATCTGCTCCATCGCCCACGTGCTGGCGTCGCCGTCGAGGTTGGAACCAGCCAAGAGTGTGGAGAGCACGAAGGGCCAAGAGAACTCGCTCACGCCGACGCCCGACCCGAGCCCCGGCCTAGGTCGCTGCCACCACGAACGAGGCTGATCACCGTGTCGGCCAGACGCAATGGATCGATCGGATGCGGCAACGCCGCCTCAGCGCGCGACCATGTGGCCAGCCAGGCGTCCTGGGGACGGCCGGTCAGCACAAGAATCGGCGGGGCATTGAAGATCTCGTCCTTGATCTGCCTCGCAATGCCGAGACCGCCAGCCGGCGTCGCCTCACCGTCGAGGATGACCAGATCAATCGGTGTGTGACGAAGGTCGTCGAGCAGCTTGAACACGACCGGCTCGGTGGCGACCTCGATGTACTCGAAACGGCCGAGATCGGGGTGCGGGCGTGGGCCGAGGGCCGACACGACCGCGGCCCTCACATCGCGATCATCGCTGTAGATGAGGACTCGCAGGGTCTCGCGCTCGGCCACCTCGGCATCGTACATAATGTGCCTGTGTCGACTACCCCGGTTGTGACCTCACATATCCCTGCCTCGCGGCTCCACGGTGTTGAGGGACGACCCTCGATGGTCACCGTGGGAACGGTCGTCTGGCTGTCCAGCGACCTGATGTTCTTCGCCGGTTTGTTCGCCGCCTACTTCACCGTGCGCAGTGTCGCGCCCGATCTGTGGGCCCTCGAGACCGCGAAGCTGAACATCCCCTTCGCGACCGTCAACACGATCATCCTGGTGCTGTCGTCGGTCACCTGCCAGATGGGCGTCTTCGCCGCCGAGCGCGGCAAGGCCGGCCGCTCGGGATCGCTGGCGAAGTTCCGCCAATGGGGCATGCGCGAGTGGTTCGTCCTCAGTTACATCATGGGCGCGATCTTCATTGCCGGACAGGCCACCGAGTACGCCGCGCTGGTGTCTGAAGGCACCAGCATCTCGTCGTCCGCGTACGGTTCGCTCTTCTATCTGGCGACCGGATTCCACGGCCTGCACGTCATCGGCGGCCTCATCGCGTTCCTGCTCATCATCGGCCGCACCTTTATGGCGCGCCGCTTCACGCATGAGCTCGCCATCTCGGCGATTGTCGTGTCGTACTACTGGCATTTCGTCGACATCGTGTGGGTGGGGCTGTTCGCCACCATCTACATGATCCGCTGACCCCTGACGGCAACCGGTCGATAGTCTGACTCGACCACAGAAAGAATGAGGTTCCCCATCAATATGTGGACCGTGCGGAAACTCTCCACCCGACGTCGCCACCGGTTCGCCGGTATGGCCGTGTTGCTGCTGGGCCTGATCGTGGTCGGCGGGCTGTACGCGACGCTCGCGCCGAAGTCCGCGGTCGCCGAGGAAGCCTCAGCCCGCGACATCGAGGCCGGCCGCGACCTGTACCTGATCAGCTGCGCCAGCTGCCACGGCAAGAACGCCGAGGGGATCACCACCAAGGCCGGCGGCAACTACGGCCCGAGCCTGATCGGCGTCGGTGCTGCAGCCGTCGACTTCCAGGTCGGCACCGGCCGCATGCCCATGGCCCTGACCGGTCCGCAGGCGCCGCGCAAGGAGCCTTTCCTGAACGAGGAGGAGACCGCGCAGGTTGCGGCGTAC
>DATFFJ010000321.1:0-2082 GCA_035250065.1 Aeromicrobium sp.
CCGAGCCGGTAGGCGGCGTCGAGCACCCGCTGGACGCGGTCGGCCGACGGTTCGGCACCGGCCAACGACTCCAGGAACCCAGTGAGCGCCGTGGCCACCGCGGTCTCGATGTTGCGGCCCATGCTGCCGCGGAAGGGTTCCGAATAGGCCGGGACCTCGGCGATCACGGCAGCGACGACCTGCTCGGCGACGACGGGCAGATCGGCCCGCATCGCATCGATGACTGGCGCAGCTACATGAAGCTCGGACACGTCTCCCCTTTTTGTTCGTTGCGAACAATGATGACAGATCCATTCACCTGCTCTGGTCATGCTTTTAACCCACATGGGCCAGCAGAGTGGATGCATGGCGTTTCTTGTTTCCGACGCCCCGACAGGGCGGGCACGCTCGGTCGTCTCACGGGTGGCCGAAAGCCTTGCCTCGCCCCTCGTCCCGGCGGATTACCTCGACCTCTTCGCGCCGCTCCGGCGTGGTGCCGATCTGCGCGCCCGCGTCATCGAGGTACACCCCGAAACGCGGGATGCCGCGACCCTGCTGCTCAAGCCCGGGGCTGATTGGGCCGGCCATCGGCCGGGCCAGTACATCCGCATCGGCGTCGACGTCGAAGGTGTCCGGCACTGGCGCGCCTACTCGCTGACCCACGGCCAGCGCTCCGACGGGCTCATTTCGATCACGGTCAAGGCCGTCGCCGACGGCAAGGTCAGCCCCTACCTCGTCCACGAAACGAAGCCGGGCACCCTCCTCCACCTGGAACAGGCTGCCGGCGACTTCGTCCTCCCGGTGCGGCCCGGTCCGCTGCTCTTCGTGACCGCCGGCTCCGGGATCACTCCGGTCATCGGCATGCTGCGCAACCTCTTCCCGGTGAGCGACGACGACGGCGTCGTCGTGCCGCTGCGCAGCCGTGATCTCGACATCGTGGTCGTCCATGTCGCGCCCACCGAACCCGACTCGATCTTCCTGTCGCACTTGAAGGCGCTCGATGCCGCCGGGTCCATCCGGCTGGTCGCCCGCTACGACGACGTCCATGGCGTCCTCGACGTCGACGAACTGTCGGCGATCGTGCCCGACCTGGCCGAGCGCGCGACGTACGCCTGCGGACCCTCCGGGCTGCTGGATGCCCTCCACGAACATCACGAGAAGCACGACCTGCCGCTGTTCGTCGAACAGTTCCGCGTCGCCTACGTCGAAGCGGGAGAAGGCGGCTCGGTCCGGTTCGACTCCACCGACACCGTCGTCGAGTCCGACGGGGCGACCCCGATCCTCGACGCGGCCGAAGCGGCCGGCGTACTCATGCCGTCCGGTTGCCGCATGGGGATCTGCTTCGGCTGTGTCCTTCCCATGCGTGACGGCGCCGTGCGCGACCTGCGCAACGGTGAGGTCACGACCGCCGCCGGCGATCCCGTGATGATCCAGACCTGCATCAACGCCGCCGCCGGCGACTGCCACCTCGACCACTGAACTGGAGTCTCTTATGACCACCATCCAGAAACAGGCCACCAGCCCGATCGCTCACCTCACGCCGGAGGACATCGAGCAGATCGGCATCGAACTCGACGCCATCCGCCAAGAGGTACTCGACTCGCGTGGGGCGTCCGACGCGGCCTACATCCGGCGCATGATCACGACCCAGCGGAGCCTCGAGCTTGGCAGCCGAGCCGTGCTGCTGGCCAGCGTCTTCCCGCCCGCCTGGATCCTCGGCACGGCCGGACTGAGCGTGGCCAAGATCCTCGAGAACATGGAGATCGGCCACAACATCCTGCACGGTCAGTGGGACTGGATGCGTGACCCGAAGATCCACTCCACCACGTGGGAGTGGGACAGCGCGTCGCCGGCCGCGCAATGGAAGCACAGCCACAACGAGTTGCATCACACGTACACGAACGTCGTGGGCAAGGACAACGACCTCGGCTACGGCATCATGCGCGTCGATGAGGACCAGCGCTGGCATCCGTTCTTCCTCATCCAGCCGCTGGTGAACTTCATCAACGCCTGCTTCTTCGAGTACGGAATTGCCGCGTACGACCTCGAGCTCGGCGCGGCCAAGCGCAAGGGCTTGACGAAGACGCCGGAGTTCCAGGAGCG
>DATFFJ010000322.1:0-2768 GCA_035250065.1 Aeromicrobium sp.
TGTTGGGATCGGCTAGCCACCTCGGGGTGAACTCTCCGAAGATCTCGGGTGGGACCGCCGGCGGTGGCTCCAACGTGCCCTCGAACTCCACGGGTCGGTCACCGAAACAGGCAAGCCGTTCGGCGCCGAGCATCGCGCCAATGGTTTCAAGGGACACTCGGTCAATCGGCTCCGGGCACCGAGGGTCGAGCGGCTCCACGTATGGGGTCGAGCCCTGGACCCCCGCGAACCAGCCACCAAAGAAGCCGTCCTGGTGGTCGAACGGGTCGTGCGGCAATGGGCGCAGCTGGCCGTCGCTCCCTGCGGTCACGCCGTAGTACCAGACGTAGCCGTCCGCTTCGACTGGCGGATATAAGACGACAACCAGGACGTCATCCACGCCAACAGTCCCGGCCCGTCGCGCTGACGTCGACGGTTCGTCGCGGACATTGAGCCTATCGACGAGGACCCGGACGGCTCGGGAGAGCAGCAGTGGCTTGGGCGGGTTCTCCGCCCAGCCTGGCCTCGGTGGTCGTTCGGTCTCCTGAGCGTCCGGCGACGGCGCAGTCGTCGCAATTGCCGCCGCGCTCGCGACCGGTGAGGCCGACGGGACGATGGTGGCAGGAGGCGTGGGTGCAGGAACGCTCGCAGAAGGCGAGCCGGGCGCGCCACATGCGGCGAGCAGGACGACGACGACGCCCATTGTGCGAAGCGTGCGCAAAGCCTTACCTCTCGAAGTCGATGGACGTTAGACGCCGACGCCGTTGGTTAGCCTCGTGGACGGCGTCCCAACGTGACTGCGCGCTCCGCGGCTCAGCCCTTCGGTCGGTACAGGACCGTGTTCGTAGCGGGTGTCGGGCAGCTGGGAGCGCCAAGGCCGGCCGCAACCGCCCCACCGACAACGAGCACGGAGCCGTCATCGAGGAGGATGGCGGAGCCGCCGCCATGACGACCGGGCATTTGCGCCGTTCGGACCCAGCGATCGGAGGCCCAGTCGTAGATCTCGGCAGCTGCGATGTACGTCGCGCCGTCTTCGGACGGCACCGTGCCGCCCGCTGCCAGCACTCGCCCGTCGGCCAACTCCACGATGGACCGATCGTCCGCCCGCCTCTCCATGGAGCCGGTCGCCGTCCAGGTCATGCTTCGGACGTCGAATCGGAAGGCACCGTCCCTCGAAACCGTCAATGCGCCACCACGCGGCAGCGCGACCAGCGTGGCATCTGCGACGCCGAGCGAGAGCTCGCCAGCCATCGTCCACGCTCCCGACTGCGGGTCATAGAGCTCGGCGGTTCGGAGCGGGGTATGCGTCCCGTACAAGGGCGCCACGGCGTTATCGTCGACGTCGGCCCACCCGCCCAGGACGAGAACGCGTCCGTCGGAGAGCGTGGTCGCGCTCGAGCCATAGCGCGCCACATTGAGGGAGCCAGTTCGCGACCAGGTCTCCGTGGCAGGATCGAACAGCTCGGCGCTCCGGAGCATCCGCATTGCCGGCTCGTCGGGCAGATTTGCGTAGTAGCCACCAACGATCAGGACGCGGCCGTCGTGGAGTACGGCGCCGGCAGGCTGTGAGCGCGCCTGTGTGAGATCGCCCGTGCGCAGCCAAGCCGAGCCCCCCGGATCAAGGCGGAGGCTGCTGATGAATGAGATACCCGGGTATTCGTCGTCACTATCGGTCGCGCCACCGGCAATCAGCACCGATCCGTTCGGCAACGGCGCCAGGACGAAGCGATCCCGTGGTCTCGGGAGACTCGGCGCCGCTGCCCAGCTGAGCTTGTCGGGATCCCAGACGTCGGCCATGACACTGCTGTCCCAAGCTGCCCCGGGCGTGCAGATGTTGTCGCTGCCCACAACGAGCACGGTGCTGCCGAATCTCGCGACCTGCACCTGAACTCGAGGTGGAAATGCGTCGCCGCCCGAGAGCGGCGCGGCCAGCGTCCAAGGGCCGCCCTCACCGCTTGAAGTCTCCGCCGGGGATGGGGAAGGTGATGGCATCGCCGAGGGCGTCGCCGGAGGTACGCTGGCCGCTGCGCTCGCGAGCGCCGCTGGTGACGGCCCCTCCGAGGGTGGGCTCGACGTGGCCACGGGCCCAGCGCAGCCGACGATGGATACCAGCGCCCAAGCGGTGACGATCCCGCGCCTCATGATTCCTCCCCACGACAACCGACGGGCGCCGGCGTGAGCGGGCGATGACCGGACCGTTCCGCCAGCTTACAGGTCCTGCTCATGTCACTGAGACGGGATCGGGAGGGATGTGTTACGGGAGCGGACACGGCTCGACCGCACAGCGCGGCTTCCAGGCAGGCGCTGGGTGAGGCCTTCCCAGGCTGACGAAGGGGCGAGGCTAGACTCGGCGCGTCATGCGGGCCGCCTGGACGGTGCGATTACGGATGGGTCGGCGCGGCATCGATGGCCCGTGTTGAGGGCGTTTCACGTTCAAGATGCTGGTGAGCCCGGAAGGACTTGAACCTTCAACCCGCTGATTAAGAGTCAGCTGCTCTGCCATTGAGCTACGGGCCCACGGTGTCCACGCTGGGGCCATTCGGCACGCGGCAGGATACCGCACAAGCCGACACAGGAGCTCCGCGCTTGTCCGGTATGCCGGCCTCAGTGAGGCCGGATCCGGATCGTCTCGCTCGCGATGACCGTCCCGTCCACCCGGGCCGTCACTGTTGCGCGGCCCGGTCGGAATTCCCGCCCGAAAAGCTCTTCCGCCACCACGGTGAACGTGCGGGGCTGGGTGGAACAGGCGAAGTCCAGCAGATCCAGGTTGTCGACGCCGCGGAGGTCTC
>DATFFJ010000323.1:0-5911 GCA_035250065.1 Aeromicrobium sp.
CAGCTTTCTGCCCACGGTCGTCGGCACCACGACGGCCACCCTGACCGTTTGCCGAGCCGACCCCGTCGGCAGCGAGGAACGTGTCCTCACGATCAGCGGTACCGGGTCGGCGTACGTGACGATCACGACGACGGGGACCTGCTCGTAGCGCCAGCGTGGCCGCCAAACGGCGGCGCCACTCACCAGGCGGAGCTGCCGCCAGCTCACCGAGAGATTGCTCAAGCCGACGAAGGCGGTTGAGCTGACGACATGCTGCCGTGGTCGCCACGGATTGCCACGCAGTGCGAAGTCCAAGTGTGACCGGAATCACTGTCGCCCGCCGTTACAGCGGCCAGCGACGCCGCGCGTGGCCAAGCCGCAAGTGACTGATCCGCAAGGCTGGCACAGCGCTTGCACCCTCTCGGGTGCTGGCAACACACGGGAATTTAAGTCAAATGCGGCTTTCGACGAGATCCGACACGCGCCTGGCTCTATCCGCGCGGCCGAACCAGCGTTCTGTTAAATCCGCGCCTCTCGTCGCCTGTGGACTACCGCTCATCGGCCGGTTTTTGGGGAGCTGCGGCGGAACTGATAGATATGTGATCGGCTTCACACATCAGAGGGCGGACAGGCAAGCGACGGCGACCTGACGCTCAACAACAACAAAGACTGCGCCGGACAACTGGAAACAATGATTCACAGCGCTCCAAGCTCACAGCGCGGCACCTCCCTCGTGGAGGTGCTCGTCACCATGGTCATTCTGGCGATTGGTCTGCTGGCGCTCGCGGGGCTGCAGGCGCGGCTGCACGTGCTGCAGATCGAGTCGTACCAGCGTGCGCAGGCGCTGATCATCCTGCAGGACATGGCCGGGCGGATCACCAACAATCGATACGACGCTGTGGACTACGTTACGGCTACGCCACTCGGTACGGGCGCGGCCTGCCCCACGACCACGGCCACGCGACAGGAGGCTGACGTCACCGAATGGTGCAACCAGATCCTGGGCGCCAGCGAGACGGACACCGGCGGCGGTGCGGTGGGCGCCATGGTCGGCGGGCGTGGCTGCGTTGAGGCGCTAGGCGGCGACGAATATCTCGTCACCGTGGCCTGGCAGGGGCTGATCCCGATTTCGGCGCCGCCCGCCACCGTCACCTGCGGTGAGAACGCCTACGACGGCGGCGTCGGCTCGCAGTGCCTCAACGATCTGTGCCGGCGGGTCGTCACCACCGTGATCCTCATTCCGACGCTCACATGAGCATGACGCGCCAACCTCCAGCATGGGCCGGGCACGCGTCGTCGACGCGTCAGGCCGGTTTTGGCCTGGTCGAGCTCATGGTTTCCATGCTGATCGGGCTGGTGATCATCGCGGCGCTGGTGTCACTGTTCGTGAACACGAGTGGCAACAACCGCGAGCTGGCGCGGGCGAACAGCATGATCGAGAACGGGCGCTTTGCGATCAAGGTGCTCGAAGACGACCTGATCCACGCGGGGTACTGGGGCGGCTTCGTGCCGATGTTCGACGACCAGACGTCGAATGACGTGCCCACCGATGTCCCGACGGCGGTACCGGATCCCTGCCTTCCGTACGACCCGGTGACGTGGAACGCCGCCTACAAGACGAATCTGGTCGGTATCCCGGTGCAGCTCTACGACGACCCTGCAGTGGTCGGCACCTGCGTCGCCGAAGGCGTCATCGACGCCGGCGATTATCAGGCGGGCACGGATCTGCTGATCGTGCGTCACGCCGAGATGTGTCTGCCGGGGGAAGCCGGGAGCTACTGCGAGGCGGATGACCCGGACGATCTCTACCTTCAGGCCGGGCACTGCGCGACCGAAGTGACGCCCTACGTCCTCGACACCAGCGGCTTCGGCCTGACCAAGATGAACTGCGCGACCGTTGCGGACAAACGCAAGTTCGTCTCGAACCTCTATTACGTGCGCAATTTCGCGGTCACCGCGGGTGACGGCATTCCAACCCTGGTGCGATCGAGGTTCATGTCGGATCCCGTCAGCGGCGCACTGGTCTACGAGGCACCGGTGGCGCTGGTCGAGGGCGTCGAAGGGTTCCGGGTCGAGCTCGGCGTCGACGACGTGAGCAAAACCGGCGCTGCCGTCAACTACGCGGCTGTCATCAACTGGGCGGATCCGCTCGACAAGGTCACGCCCACCAACCGCGGTGACGGGGTGCCCGACGGCGAGTACCTCCGCTGTGACCCGGATTGCGCGACCGGTGCGTTGACCGCCGACGAGTTGATGAACGTGACGTCGGCGAAGATTTACGTGCTGGCGCGCAGCCGCGAGGCCTCGCCGAACTACACGGACAGCAAGACCTACACGCTTGGCCTCGCCGGCGACATGGGTCCCTTCAACGACAACTTCAAACGGCACGTGTTCACGACCACCATTCGTCTGCCCAACGTGGCGGGGCGGAGGATGACGCCATGATCCATCTGCAACGTCCCTCGCAGGCGGGTGCCACGCTCGTGGTGAGCCTCATCATGCTGGCGCTCATCACACTGATGATCATGGCGGCGCTCGCCATCGGCAGCGCCAATTTCCGGACCGTCACCAACATGCAGTTCCGGGACGAAGCGATTGCCGCGGCCAACAAGGCGATCGACCAGGTGCTGAGCTCGCCGTTCACGCTTGCGCCGGCCGCCGAGGACATCGAGATCGACCTCGACAGTGACGGCACGGCGGACTACCAGGTCCACATCGATGAGCCGCAGTGCATCCGTGCCACGGTTGCCCAGACCACCGCGCCGAGCAGCGAGTCGCTGCCGGCGGCGATGGGGACGGTGTCGTCCTGGAACACGGTCTGGGACATCCGGGCGACGGTCGCCCCGGCCGCAGGATTCAACGCAGGAGAAGCCTCAGTGGACGTACGCGCCGGCGTGCGCGTGCTGCTGAACCAGGCACAGAAGGATACGGTGTGCACATGAAACGCAAAGCAAGCGCGATCAGCATGAGTAAACGCCGCCTGGTCACGGGCGTCGCAGCGGCGTGCTTGGCCTTGTTCCAGCCGCCCGCCAGTGCCGAGGACATCGACCTGTTCGTCCAGCCACCCGGTTCTGCGGAGGCGATCCCGAACGTGCTCATCGTTCTCGACAACACCGCGAACTGGACTACGCCGTTCACCAACGAGATTGCGGCGCTCGTCGAGACGGTGGGCAGCCTGCCCGTCAACGACGACGGCAGCGCCATATTCCGGGTCGGTCTGATGCTGTTCACCGAGACGGGCAGCCCGAACAACAACATTGACGGTGGGTACGTGCGGGCCGCAGTGCGGGATTTCACCGCTGCCAACAAGATCCTGTACTTGAATCTGCTCGACAGCCTGCATGTCACGACAGACAAGTCGAACAGCGGCAAGGCCGGCCTGACGATGATGGAGGCCTATTACTATTTCGCCGGCCAGAACCCGCGCTCCGGAAACAACAAGGTCAAGACGGACTACGCCGGAAACACGGCGGGCAACGCCGCCACGGACGCGGTTCACGCGCTGCCCGAAAACGCGTTGCCCCAGCGCAACGGCACCCGCGCCGCGGGTCCGGCGTACAACAGCCCGGTCATCGAGGGCAACTGCGGCCAGAACTTCATCGTCTATATCAGCAACGGCCCGGTGCAGGACACCACTGCTGACACGGCCACGGCCCGCACCGGCCTGCAGGCCGAAGGCGGCGACACCAGCACCATCTCGATCTCGCCCAGCGGATCGATGGCCAACATCGCCGACGAATGGGCGCGGTACATGGAACAGAGCCCGTACGCCATTACCACCTACACGGTCGACGTCGACAAGAGCATCACCGGCCAGGGGCCGGGGTGGACGGCGCTCCTCAAGAGCATGGCCGGTGTGAGCCGCGGCAAGTACTTCGACGTCGACTCGAGCGGCGCCGGTGAAGAGATCCTCGAAGCGCTGCAGACCATTTTCTCCGAGATCCAGGCGGTCAACACCGTGTTCGCTTCGGTCGCCTTGCCGGTGAGCGTGAACACCGAAGGCACCTACCTCAACCAGATCTACATCGGCATGTTCCGCCCGGACCGCGACGCCTTGCCGCGCTGGATGGGCAATCTGAAGCAGTACAAGCTCGGTATCGGCACCGGCGGGCTCGAGACGCAGGACGCGGATTCCAGGAGTGCGATCAACAGCTCCACCGGGTTCATCACCGACTGCGCGCGCAGCTTCTGGACGCCGACGACCACCGACACCTACTGGGCCTTCAGTCCGACAGGCTCGTGCCTGACGATCGCGGGCTCCAAGAACTCGAACTATCCGGACGGCAATGTCGTCGAAAAGGGAGCACAAGCCTACACGTTGCGGTCGGCGACAGACATGCGCGGCGCGACGGGTCAGTCTCCGTTCAAGACGTGTTCCGATGCGTCCTGCACCACGCTGGGCGATTTCAACGACACCAACGGCGCTATTACGGAGGCCGCGCTGGGCGCCGGGAATGCAGCCGAGCGCCAACAGCTGATTAACTGGGCCAGAGGTCAGGACCTCGACGACGAGAACATCAACGGCCACACGACGCAGCGGCGTCCCTCGATCCATGGCGACATCATTCATTCGCGGCCTGTGGCCATCAACATGGGCACTGATGCGTCGCCCAAAATCGTGGTGTTCTACGGCGGCAATGACGGCGTGCTGCGCGCGGTCAATGGCAACCGCGCTGGCAACATCGGTAGCGTCCCCGCGGGCAACGAGATGTGGGCCTTCATCGGGCCCGAGTTCTACGGCCACATCAAGCGGCTGCGCGACAATGCGACGCCGATCGATTTCCATGGCAACACGTTCACCTCGTCGCTGCCGAAGCCCTACGGCTTCGACGGGCCGATCATCGCCCATCACGAAGACAGCGCCGTGTGGATCTACGCGTTGCTGCGCCGCGGCGGCCGCGGAGTCTACGCCTTCGACGTGTCGACGATCGACAGCAGCCCCTCGAGCCCGACGCTCAAGTGGCGGAACGGCTGCCCCAACCTGACCGACGACGTGGGCTGCACGACGGGCTTCGAGGAGATCGGCCAGACCTGGAGCGCGCCGCAGGTCATGAAGGCGGCCGGCTACAACGACGGTGATGCAACGAGCCCGACGCCGCTGCCGCTGTTGATCATGGGTGGCGGCTACGATCCGTGTGAAGACGACGATCCAGATAGCTGCGGCGCGACCCCCAAGGGCAACCGGATCTACCTGCTGGCTGCCGACACGGGCGACATCGTCAATACGTTCATCACCGACCGAGGCGTGGTGTCCGATGTCGTCCTCGTCAAAGACGAGGCGACTGGTCTCGCCAAGTGGGCGTATGCGGCCGACATGGGTGGGAATATCTATCGCATCTCCGGCGTGGATGCCCACACGCCGTTCGCCGATACGGCTCCGGACGCCTGGACGATGACCCGGATCGCCTCGCTCGGCTGCAGCACAGCGGCGACCGGTTGCGACGGAAACCGCAAGTTCATGATGCCGCTCGATGTCGTGGTGGACCTCGACGGTAGTCACGTGATCCTGATCGGCTCCGGCGATCGGGAAAAACCGCTGCAGGGCTTCGGGTCGGCCTACGGCGTCAGCAACTTCTTCTTCCGGGTCAACGACCGACCGTGGGAGACCACGTGGCTGACGGACGAGCAGACCACCTGCAGCACCGAGCTCATCTGCCTCAACTCGCTGCTCGCCATCGGCGAGACGAATCCGGACCCCAACGACCTGCTGGCGCACCCCAAGGGCTGGAAACTGGAGCTGGCCTCGCACGAGCAGGTCGTGACCTCCGCGATCACCGTGTTCGGCACGACGACCTTCAGCACCCACACACCTGTCGACCCCACCACCGTTGGCGGGTGCGTGTCGAACCTCGGCATCGCGAGGGTCTACAATATCAGCTATGAGAACGCGGCCTCGAGGAACGGCACGCTCGCGCGCAGCGAAGTGGTCGTG
>DATFFJ010000324.1:0-19351 GCA_035250065.1 Aeromicrobium sp.
CTGCTGCCGACGCAGGTGGGCCACGCGAAGGGCACGGCGATGACTGCGGCCTCCGGGGACGCGCCAGGTGCCGTCACCTTTGGTCCGTACCTGCCCATGCAGGCCGGGACGTACGAGGTCACGCTCGAGTACTCGTCCAGCGCACCGGCCGGGAAACCCGTTGGCCGGCTGGACGTCCACTCCTCGCACGCCGGCACGCTCGCCATGGCCGACCTCGTCGGGACGGCCGGCGAGGCCGACAGAGTCAGCGTCCGCTTCACCGTCCGGCGCGACAGCCCGCAATGGGAGTTCCGCACGCTCTGGAACGGGACCGGTTCGATCAGCATCGACTCGCTCACACTGTCGACGGGTTGACACCGAGGGCTGACACCGCACCGTGGCTCCCCGGGCAGGAGTCGAACCTGCGTCGCTAATCCTGATTCAAAGTCAGGCGGGCCCTGCCGACAGACCAACCGGGGATCGTCCTCAGACGTAGAAACAGTACCGGCCCCGGTTACGTGATCAGGTGAGCGCCGGGGACTGGGCCGCGGGCCTGGATGACGTCCGCGCAGACGCCGGAGCTGGCAAGCGCCACAGCCAGGTCGAGGCGATGCGACTCGTCGTGGGCGAGGAAAAGGCAGGTGGGACCGGATCCCGAGACCATCGCTCCGAGCGCGCCGGCCCCGGAGCCGACGGCGAGGACATCCCGCAAGTCCGGCCGAAGAGACAACGTCGCCGCGGACAAGTCGTTGGTCAGCGCATCTCCCAACGCTTCGGGATCGCCCGCACGGAGGGCCGCGAGCAAGTTGTCCGGAACAGACGGCTGGGGAAGGTCGAGATCTGCAGCGAGCCGGTCGAACTCGGCAAACACCGCGGGCGTCGCCAGACCGCGGTCGGATACGGCGATCGCCCAGTAGTAGCTTCCACGCCCGAGGATCGGGCTGATGGTCTCTCCGCGGCCGCCCCCGATCGCCGTACCGCCGTGCAACAGGAAGGGGACATCACTGCCGACGTCGACCGCGAGCTCAGTCAGCTCCTCGCGACTCAGGCCGGTGCCCCAGATCGCGTTGCAGGCCACGAGCGCAGCGGCAGCGTCAGCCGACCCACCAGCCATCCCTCCGGCAACGGGGATCACCTTGCGGATGGCCAGCCGAGCGCCAAGCTCGACGCCCATCGCCTCCTGCAAGGCGCGGGCGGCCTGAACCGCCAGGTTGTCCTTGCCCTCGGGGACCTCGCCGGATTCGGCTGACGAGGACTCGAGGTGCACGGACACCTCGATGTCGTCGCCGTCCTCCAGGAGCGTGGCACGGACCTCATCGTGGACGTCGAGTGCCTGGTAGACCGTTGCCAGCGGATGGAATCCGTCGTCGCGGACCGGGCCGACGCCGAGGCTCAGGTTGATCTTCGCGGGTACGCGCGCCGTCGCCGAGGTCACGGACCCAACCTAGCCAGACGCGCGGACCCGAGCCTGCCGAAGGGTCGCGCCGACGAGCTCAACGACCGGTGGTGGCCAGGCGGGCGAAGTCGTCGATGGTCAACTGCTCGGCTCGTGTGCCGGGGTCGATGGCCGCTGACCTGAGCGCTGCCTCGGCAGCTGACGCGGAGCCGAACGTGCTTGCCAGCGCGGCCCGCATCGTCTTACGGCGCTGCCCGAAGGCCGCGTCGATGAGCGCAAACGTCCGCTCCCGTGCGTCCGGAGCCGCGGGCGGCTCATGCCGGCGCAGGGCCACGAGAGCCGAGTCGACGTTCGGCGCCGGCCAGAACACCGAGCGCGCGATGGTTCCCGCGAGCTCGACTTCGGCCCACCAGCGTGCCTTGAGGCTCGGTACTCCGTACGTGCGCGAACCTGGGTCGGCCGCCAGACGATGCGCAACCTCGGACTGCACCATCACCAGTGCGGTCTGTAGGGAGTCGAACCGCTCAAGGAAGTGCAGCAGCACCGGCACCGACACGTTGTAGGGCAAGTTCGCCACGAGCGCGGTCGGTGCCGGGCCCGGCAGAACGTCGACGTGCAGTGCGTCGGCATGCACCAGCTCGAGCTTCGACGCGTGCTCTGGTGCCCGGTCGGCGACCGTCTTCGGCAGCTGTTCAGCGAGCACCGGATCGACTTCGACGGCAACGACGCGAGCCGTCGTCGCCAGCAACTCGAGCGTCAGCGAGCCGAGCCCGGGTCCGATCTCGACGACGACGTCGTCGGGGCCGACACGCGACGTGCGGACGATGCGCCGCACCGTGTTGGCGTCGATGACGAAGTTCTGCCCTCGTTGCTTGGTGGGACGCAGCCCGATGTCGGCGGCGATGCGCCGGACATCGGCTGCGCCCAGCAAGACCACGGGGCGAGGTTACCGAGCGCCCGAAGCGCTTGCGCTTCGAGGCCGAGTGGCCGAAGCCCCGTTGACGAGCACAGCGAGGAACACTTAGTGGCGGGCGTGCGCGCAGCCCCACTGGCCCCAGCCGGAGCGGGCCTGCAGGATCTTCGCGTACTTGATCTGGACCTCGCGGCTGTGCTCGTGCGGCAGCCCGGGGCCGCCGACGCTCTTCCACGTCGCGGCGCTGAACTGCAGGCCGCCGTAGTAGCCGTTGCCGGTGTTGATGTGCCAGTTGCCGCCGGACTCGCAGGCCGCGATCTTGTCCCAGACGCCGACCGGCACCTGCGGAGCCGGCGCGGTGCCGCGCGCGACGATCCGCGTCTCCGGGGCGGAGAGCTGAGACGAGTCGAGGACAAGGCGGCTGCGCTCCTGGCCGTCGGCCTCGGTGATGAGGACGTGCTCGCGAGCGCGACCCTCCTGGCCTGGATCGAGGATCTTCGTGGTCCCCTTCTCCATGGTCTTGTCGTCCTTGTACTCGACCGGCTGCTCGATGTCGACGACCTCGGTCTTGTCGGCCAGCTCGATCCGGGTCACCTTGACCTGGTCGCCGTCGGACAGCAGCTCGCCGACCGCGGGCTCGACCTCGTCATTGGTGTCAAGCTCGACGCCCGCCTCCTTCAGCGCGGCGCCGACGGTGGGCGCGGTGCTGGTGAGGGTCTTGGACTTGCCGTCGGCCGCGATCGTCAGCTCCTTCGGGTTGCTGACGACGATGCGGGTGCCACCGCGGGACAGCCGGTCGGACCGGTCGCCCGACACAAAGGCCTTCTCGCTCGGCTTGACGCCAAAGCGGTCGAGGACGTCGCCGACGGTCTCGTCGTGGACGGTCGCCTGCTCGGTCTTGCCGTCAACGGCCACAATGACCGGCTTGGCGAAGGTGACGTCGACGGTCGTGCCGTCGTCGACCGGCGCGGTCTTCGACGCAGGCCGGCCGTCGATCTTGAGCTTGTCCTTCGGCGTGAGCGTGATGCCGTCGGATGCAAGCGCCGAGGCAACCGTGCCGCTCAGCGTGCGGATGCTGGTGGTCTTGCCATCGAGGCTGACCGTCACGTCCTTGGTCAGGCTGGCGTAGGCCGCCGTGCTGCCGGCAAGGATGAGGAGCACCGCGGCATTGGCCGCGACGAAGAGGCTCTTCTTGTGCGGGACGTTTTTGAGGTGCCTCGGATGAAGCTGTTGGGGAGTGATCTGCGGGATCCGCATGGGTTCGCCCTTGTGTCGAGGGTGCTGGACTTCGGCCTTTCGGGCCGGTACGGCCTTATGGGCCGGTCGTCCACCATACGAACGCGTTATCACTGGTCAAACCCACTCTGGCCAAGGTCCACCGAACGCCTGTTCGGTATTCTTGGCAATGCTTCGGCACAGATCATCCACGGAATCCCCCACTATTCCAGCCATAAATCGAACTGTCAGCGGAATAAGAAAAGACGCATTCGGACGGCCCCGATACGGCTCGGGTGTGAGGAACGGCGCATCGGTCTCGACAAGTATTCGGTCCCTCGGCGCAGCTCTCAGGCCGTCCCGAACGTTCTCGGCGTTCTTGAAGGTCACGGTGCCGGCGAAGGACAAATACGCGCCCCGCTCGACGCAGGCCTGCGCAAACGCGCCATCGCCGGAGTAGCAGTGCATGACCGTTCGGTCTGGCATGCCCTCGTCGTCGAGAACCCTCAGCACATCGGCGTGGGCGTCCCGGTCGTGGATGACCAGTGTCCGGTCCAGTTCCTTGGCGAGCCGGATGTGATCGCGGAAGGACTGCTCCTGCGCGGCCCGGCCGTCCGGTCCGGTCCGGAAATGGTCGAGCCCGGTCTCCCCCACCGCCCGGACGTTCGGATCAGCAGCGAGTTCGGCGATCTCCGCGAAAGCCGCCTCATAATCAGCGCCGAGTCGAGGAGCATCGTTCGGGTGCAGGGCGACCGCGGCGACGACGGAGGGGAACTCCCCCGCCGTTTCGACCGCCCATCGGGAGGACTCGACGTCCGTCCCGACCTGGACGATGCGGGTGACACCGACCGCCGCGGCCTGGGCGATGGCCTCGGCAGGTTCGATTCGGGCGCCACCACGGATGCGGTGATCGAGGTGGCAATGGTTGTCGACCACCGGAACCGGCAAGGGTTCCGGGGCATCGGGCCAGGTGGTCTCTGCCGTCACGACGCTGGCTGCTCGATTCGGGGGAACAGGCTCGGCGGCTTGGTGACCTTCGTACCGGCGGGAAGCTGGCCCCAGGCGGCCACTGCGTCGATGCGTTGATCGCGCAGAGCCCCCAATGCCTCCGTTGCGCCCAGGGCATCCCACAATCCGCTCGACGACTTGGGCATCACCGGATTCAGCAGGACCGCGAGCACGCGCAGGCCCTCGGCGGCGGTGTTGAGGATGGTCCCGAGCCGTTCCCGCTGAGACTCCTCCTTGGCGACCTTCCACGGTTCCTGCTCAGTCAGGTAGCCGTTGACCGCATCGACGATGGACCACACGGCAGCCAAGGCGTCCTGTGGAGAGACCGCTTCGATGGCTGCGTCGGCGCCGGTCACGGCCTTCGCGACGGTGTCGATGATCCGAAGCTCCTCCGGACCAAGCTCTCCGGCGGCCGGCAGGCTGCCGTCGAAGTAGCTGCCGACCATGGAACAGACGCGGGAGGCCAAATTGCCGAAGCCATTGGCCAGCTCGGCGTGGTAGCGGGCGTGAATGTCCTCCCACGAGATCGAGCCGTCCTGGCCGAACGTGATCGCCCGCGCGAAGTAGTAGCGGTAGGCATCGGAACCGAAGGCGTTGACCAGTTCGTCCGGCCGGATGCCGTTGAGCTTGCTCTTGCTCATCTTCTCGCCGCCGACCAGGAGCCAGCCGTGCGCGAACACCTGGCGCGGCAACGGCAGGCCGGCCGCCGTGAGCATGGCCGGCCAGATGATGGCGTGGAAGCGCACGATGTCCTTGCCGACCAGGTGGATGTTCGCCGGCCACAGCCGCGCGAACTTCTCCTCGTCGTGTCCGTACCCGGCGGCCGTCATGTAGTTGAGCAGCGCCTCGATCCAGACATACATGACGTGCTTGGTGTCCCACGGCACTTGCACGCCCCAGTCGAAGGTGGACCGTGAGATGGAGAGGTCCTTCAGGCCGCGCTTGACGAAGGCGATGACCTCGTTGCGGGCCGATGCCGGTTGCACGAAGTCTGGATTGGACTCGTAAAGGTCGAGCAGCTGCTGCTGGTAGTCGCCCAACCGGAAGAAGTAGTTCTCCTCGGTGATGTGCTCGAGTCGGCTGCCGTCCAGCGCTGAGATCTTGTGACCGGCGTCGTCGCCCTCACCGTCGCGGACGTCGGCCTCGTCGACGAACTCCTCGCTGCCGACGCTGTACCAGCCGGCGAACTCGCCCTTATAGACGGCGTCGCGGTCGTACAGGTCCTGCCAGAACTTCTGCGCGCCAGACTCGTGCCGCTCCTCGCTCGTGCGGATGAAGTCGTCGTTGACGACGTCGATCGTGTCCAGCACCGGCCGCCATTCGGTCTCGACGAGGTGGTCGGTCCACTCCTGCGGCGTCTTGCCATTGTCTTGCGCCCTGCGCAGCACCTTGAGGCCGTGCTCGTCGAGGCCGGTCAGGTACCAGACGTCCTCGCCGCGCTGGCGGTGCCATCGGGTGATGATGTCGCCGATGACCGTGGTGTAGCCATGTCCGATGTGCGGGGCGTCGTTGACGTAGTAGATCGGCGTCGTGACGTAGAAGGTGCGGTCGGACACCCGGCTGATTCTAGAGGGGGTCAGTGAGCCGCCGCGTAGACGATCGAGCGGCGAACTCCGGTCTCTGCCGCGACGGCAGCGATCGCGTCCTTGCGGCTCATGCCGTCGGCCTCGAGGGCCGCGACCATGTCTCGCAGTTCGTCAGCCCCTGGCTCTGCCTTCGTGCCGCCGGCCACGACCAGCGTCACCTCGCCACGGACGCCCTGCTCCTGCGCGGCGACCCACTCCATCAGCCCCCCGAGGGTGTCGCGCACGACCTCCTCATGCGTCTTCGTGAGCTCCCGGCACAACGCCGCTGGCCGGTCCGCGCCGAACGCCTCGACCATCGCGTCCAGGGTCTCGGCCGTACGGCGCGGAGCTTCGAAGAAGATCATCGTCCGCTGCTCGCGTGAGAGCTCACGAAGCACCCGCTGCCGCTCGCCGGCCTTGCGCGGGAGGAACCCTTCGAAGGTGAAGCGGTGCACCGGCAAGCCACTCACCGCCAACGCGGTCAGCGCCGCTGACGGGCCCGGGATGGCGGTCACCTCGTGACCCGCCTCGATGCAGGCGGCGACCAGCCGATAGCCCGGATCGGCGACGCTCGGCATTCCGGCATCGGTGACGAGGACGACATCGAGCCCTTCGGCAACAGCGTCGACCAGCTCCGGGGTGCGCTCCCGCTCGTTCCCGTCGAAGTACGAGACGACCCGGCCTGAGATCGCGACCCCGAGGTCCGCAGCGAGCCGTCGAAGCCGGCGGGTGTCCTCGGCGGCGACGATGTCCGCGCCGGCGAGTGCCTCGGCCAGACGTGGCGAGGCGTCATCCGGCCGCCCGATCGGAGTCGCCGCCAGGATCAACACGCATCCATCCAACCGGACGCGCTGACCCTGCGCAGGTCCCGATGTACATAACCTTGCCCCGTGAGCGAACGGGTGAAGGGGTGGGTCTGGCCCGCCGCGGTCTCCCTGCTCGCCCTCGTGCTGCGGCTGTGGCAGCTCGACCGGCCGCGCAGCCTGTCCTTCGACGAGCGCTACTACGCGGAGAACGCGTGGTCGATGCTGCACGTCGGCTACGCACAGGACTTCGTCGAAGGCGCTGAGGCCCGCATCGCCCGCGGCGACCTGCACGACCTCTTCGTCGTCGGCCAACCGACGCAGGTCGTCCACCCGGACGCCGCCAAGTGGCTGATCGCCGCCGGCGAAGCGGCCTTCGGGTTCAACTCGTTCGGATGGCGCATCGCCTCGGCCATCGTCGGGACGCTGACGGTGCTCGTGCTCTGCCGGCTCGTACTTCGCCTCACCGGTTCCCTCCCGTTCGCGTGCCTTGCCGGGTTCCTCCTGGCTCTGGATGGGGTTCACCTGACGATGTCGCGGCTGGCGTTGCTCGACATCTTCCTCACGTTCTGGCTGGTGTGTGCCGTGGCCTGCGTCGTAGCCGACCGCGACTGGATCGCCGCGCGCCTCGGCCGCGCAGACCCACACCCGCATGCCGCACGCGCGCCTGATTCCCACCCGTACTACATCTGGCGGCCATGGCAACTGGCCGCGGGCGTCTGCTTCGGCCTGGCCTGCGGCAGCAAGTGGAACGGCCTGTACGCGCTCGCCGCGTTCGGGTTCGCCGTGGTCGTGTGGGAGCTCTTCCTGCGCATGTCCTACGGCCCGATCCGGCCTCTCCGGGCCACCCTTCGCATCGGAGCTCCGGCGTTCGGCTGGCTCGTCGTCGTCGGTGCCGGCGTCTACGTGCTGACGTCTCTGGGTTGGCTGGTCAACCACGACGTCTACGAGCAGCGGTTCGGCCGCGGCTACGGCGACGAGCCGAAGTGGGGCTCCTACGTCGACCAGCCAGATTCAGGTCCGATCGGCGAAACGACCGACGCACTCCGCTCGCTCTGGCACTACCAGGGGATGGCGTATCGCTTCCACACCGGCGAGTACATGGCCAAGCAGGACCACCCGTACCAGTCCAAGGCCATCAGTTGGCTGGTCCAATGGCGGCCGGTCAGTGCCGCCGCCGACCTGAATCTCCCGGCCAAGCAATGTGGCGCGCGGGCCGGCTCCTACTGCATGCAGGAGACGCTGATCCTGGGCAACCCGGCCATCTGGTGGTCGAGCATCCCGGCGATGCTGGCGTGCATCGCGCTCTGGATCAGGAAGCGACGTTGGCAGTACTCCGTGCCCGTCATCGGGCTCATCGGCACGTGGGCGCCTTGGCTGGCGGTCCAGGACCGACCGATCTTCGCGTTCTACGCGGTCGCGACCGTGCCGTTCCTCGTGATGGCGCTGGCCTTGGCGCTGCACGCGGCCTGGCAAGGCGCGTCCACGCTCCGTGAGCGCTACGCGGCCACGCTGGCCATCGTGCTGCTCGTCCTGCTGACGATCGTCGCTGCGGCGTACTTCTGGCCAGTCTGGACGCATGGGCTCACCACGTGGGATGCCTGGCACCAGCGCATGTGGTTCCCCACCTGGATCTAATTGACCGCCGGCAGCCGCGCCTGCGTCCCCTGAAGGACGAGCTCCACGATGTGGGCGATGTCAGCGGCCGCCTCAGCCGGCGGCTTGGACGGCCGCACCAGATGGGAGAGCACGAGTCGCACGATGGCTTCGGCGGCCACGACCAGTTCCTCATCGGTGAACGGAAGGGGAGCGTACAGCTCCACGACATTGGCGCGGACGGCCTCGACTGCTGTGTCGACGATGAAGCCGGAGTCGATGGTCAGCAGCTTGAGCAGCTCGCCATCGGTCTCGTTTGAAATGGAGCCCGAGCCCAACACGGTGCGCAGGAGGAGGTTCGTCTCACCCTGCTCGAGCACGCCTTGCGCGGCCGATCGGATGCCTGAGACGAGGTCAGGCTCAGCCGCCAACCGGGTCTGGACGAAATCCAGGAAGCCGAGCAGCTCACGCTGGACCAGGGATTCGGCGAGCTGGTGCTTGGTTCCGAGCTCGGTGTGGGCCGTTTGACGGCTGACGCCCACGGCGGCCGCCAGCTTGCCCATCGTGACCGACGCCCAGCCAGAATTCTCGATCAGCTGCTTGGCAGCGTCGAGCAACCGCTCGCGAATCGAGCCGGGCTGTGAATCACGACGAGTCAGGTCCATGTCTGTGCCAGGAGGCTACTGGGGGCTCGCCTCGGAGCGGGTCTCGGCCGAGATGATGTTGCCGTCCTGGTCGTTGTGGACGAACTCCTCGATCGGGATGAAGTCGACCTGCTCGCGGACGCCGCAGTCGGGGCACGTCCACGTCTCGTCGATGTCGGCGAACGGAGTGCCGGCCGGCCATCCCTCGTGGGGATCGCCGACGGCCTCGTCGTAGACGTACTCGCAGTTGGGGCAGATGAACTGGCTCATGCCGCCACCTCCCGCGACGCCTCCGGCGCCGGGTACTTCTTGAGGTATTTCTCGGCCGTCCGTGGATGCAGGTTGGCCTGCGAGATGTCGCCGTCGAAGTGCGCCACGACCTTCGGGTCCATGATCCGGCGCCACAGCGGCGTCGTGTAGGCCAGGACGATCATGCCGGCGTAGCCGGTCGGCAGCACGGGCGCTTCCGGAAAGTCCCGCAGCGCCTGGTACCGACGGGTCGGGTTCGCGTGATGATCGCTGTGCCGCTGCAGGTGGTACAGCAGGATGTTCGTGCCGATGTTGTTGCTGTTCCAGCTGTGGCTCGGGTTGACCCGCTCGTAGCGGCCGGAGTCCAGCATCTTGCGCTTCATCCCGTAGTGCTCGAGGTAGTTGACCGCCTCCAGCAGGCTGATGCCGATGATCGCCTGGACGACGAGGAACGGCAGGATCTGCCACGTCTGCAGCCCGAACGCCGCGTTGATGGCCATGGCCGTGCCCCACAGGATCGGGGTGAAGATCCACGCGTTGATCAGGTCGCTGTGGAAGCTCCACGGCGACTGGCCCTTGCGGGCGAGCCGCTTCTTCTCCAGCTCCCACGCGCTCTTGAGGCTGCCGATGACGGTGCGCGGCAGGAACTCGTAGATGGTCTCGCCCAACTTGGAGCTGGCCGGATCCGGCGGGGTCGCGACGCGAACGTGGTGGCCGCGGTTGTGCTCGATGTAGAAGTGTCCGTAGGCCGTCTGCGCCAAGGCGATGCGGGCGTACCAGCGTTCGAGCTTCTCCTTCTTGTGGCCGAGCTCATGCGCGGTGTTGATGCCAATGCCGGCCACCATGCCCATGGCCGTGGCCAAGCCCAGCTTCTGCACCCAGGTCAGGGGCTCGGTGACCGTCCAGAACGTTCCGCCGGCGAGGAGATAGCAGGCGAACAGGAAGACGACGATCTGCAGCGGGATGAACAAGTACGTGACCCACCGATAGAACCGGTCGTTCTCCAGCATCTCGATGATCGCGTCCGGCGGATTGTTCGGATCGAGTCCGAAGGCGATGTCGAGGAGCGGAATGATGACGAAGACGAAGAACGGCCCGAAGAACCAGATCGGCGTCCAGTGAGTCGCGCCCCACATCGGCAGGATCAACACCGGGATGAGCGGGATGATGCCGCTGCCAATCCAGAAGTAACGCTTGGGATCCCGCCAGGTGATCGTCTGTCCTTCGGCGGTCACTGCTTCGTACATCGTGATTCTCCCTGCTTGAGCGGTGCTCGCATGAGCACTTGACACCAAGGTACGACTTGTCAAGCAACTTGACAAGTGCCTTCCATGTGTCAAGTGAGAATTTTTTGGCGGATCCGTGAGACGGTCGGGGCAATCGCGACATATTCAGGTGTCGGACGACAGGAGACCCTGGTGACAGACGAGTTGACTCAGTTGGCCCGCGCGCAGGTCGGCGACCGAGACGCATTCGCCGGTCTGTACGACCGCCACGCGCGCCCGGTCTACTGGCAGGCGTACGCGGTGGTGCGCGACCGCGACCTCGCCGAGGACGTCACCCAGGACGTCTTCGTGACCACGTGGCGACGGATCCGGTCCATCACTCCGGTCGACGGCTCGATCCTGCCCTGGTTGCTCGTCACCGCGCGTTACACCGCGTACAACGCAGCTCGCAAGGAGCAGCGTCGCTCTGCCGACGGCCTCGACGGCGATCCCATCGGCGGCTCCGGAGCCGACACCGAGGTTGAGAACGCGATGATCCAGGCCGAGATCGACAAGGCCGTCGCCGCCCTCTCCCCCGTTGACCAACAGCTCTACGCGCTCTGCGTCGACGGCGGCGCGACATATGAGCAGGCCGCCGCCGAGCTCGGCGTGAGTCACAGCGTCGTCCGCAATCGCATTCATCGCCTCCGCACGCGTCTGCGTGCGGATCTCAGCGCCCTGAGGGGGATCGCATGAAGACCATGAGCGACCTGCCCAACGACCGCATCGACGCCATCCGTGCCCGGGTGATGTACCAGGTCGACGCCGACATCACCCGTCGCGGCCGCCGCGTCCGCAGGGCGGTCGCCGGCGGCATCGGCGTTCTCGCCCTGATCACCGTCTTGGGCGTCAGCGTTCCTTCTCTTACGGGTGGACCCTCAGGCCCGGACGGGCCCACGGCGGTCACGGCCGACGGCGATGGCTCGGCGGCGATGCCCGAGCCTGATGTCGCGGCGCGTGATGATGCAGCCGGTTCGGGTTACGACGCGCAGCAACTGGACGCCAAGGCCCTGCCTGAGGGCGAGATCTCCCCAGTCCCGCCTGATCCGCAGCCGCCGCTCACCGCGCCCGGCAAGGACCGCGAGGTCATCACCACCGGCTCGGCCCATGTCATCGTCGATGACACCGCGAAGGCTGCGAACCGCTTCACCGCCTGGGTCGAGGGACGCGGTGGACGCGTCGACGCGCGGTCCGAATCTCGCGACGACGAGGGGCACACGTCAGCCCACCTGATGGCGCGCATCCCAAGCAAGCACGTCACTGCGGCCATCGGCCAGCTCCGGACACAGGGCGAGGTCAAGTCGGTCGACCTGCAACGTGACGACGTTACGGCGCAGGGTGCCGACCTCGATGGCCGGATCAAGGCGCTCAGGATCTCGATCGAGCGGCTCGAGAACATCCTCGAACGGGCCGGATCCAGCAGCGAGGTCATCGAAGCCGAGACCGCGCTCAGCCAGCGGCAGCAGGAACTGGAATCCCTGCTGTTGCAGCGCCGATCACTGACCGATCAGGTGGCGCTGTCGACGCTGTCGGTCTCGTTCGAGCAGGAGAGCAAGCCGGGCTCGGTTGCGCCGGGCGGGTTCCGCGGCGGCTTGATCGCCGGCTGGAATGCGCTGCTTGATACGGTCGAAGCCATCGTCACCGCGGCCGGCGCCGCCGTCCCATGGCTCGGTATCGCCGGAGCCGTCGCGCTGCTGTGGTGGGGCGTGCGGCGGGCTCGTCGGCGAGGCTGACTCAGGTACCGGCCTGCGTGATGGCAGGCACCAGGAACGACCTGACGTTCGCTCGGGCCGCGTCCGGGTCGTCGAGAGCAATGACGCTCTCTTCGGTCAGTGCGAACGAGACCGCGAGCCGAGCCATTACCTCGGCGATGGGCGCCGCGTCGTACGACGGGAGTCGTCCCTGACGCTGGAGTCCATGGATGAAGTCGGTCAGGTAGTCACGGCCGAGAGCGATGACCGGACCGCCGTTCACCGTCAGGAGTGGCAGGACGATCTCCGGCTCGGTGCGAAGCAGTCGCTGGAGCAGCTTGTTGCGGCGGATGCCATCGATGACCGCGAGGCCGAGCTCGGTGAGCAATGTCTCGACATCGGTGCCTTGTGCGTCGAGTTCCGCGAGCAGGTCATCGACGTCCGCAAGGAAGCGACGGATCTCGCGGGTTCCGACCGCCCGGACGACGGCGGACTTGCTGGCGAAGCGGCGGTACAAAGTAGCCGGGCTGATGCCGGTGCGGCGCGCAATGTCCCCCATGCTGGTCCGGCGCACACCGAGGTCGAGGAAGGCATCCAGTGCGCCGTCGAGCACTTCGCCTCGACTGGCGTCGGCGTCAAGCGCGTGTTCCGAGCTACGCACCAGGCCGAGCAATCGCTCCGGTTTGGCAGCCATGCCGATCACCTCCTCGTCGCCGGCGTGGTGTGGCGAACGATACCTTGACGGAATGAGAGACTTATTGCATTGTTCTCTCATTCGGTGGATTTTTCCACTTGCCCGGGTCTAAGGAGAAGACATGAGCGCCGAACCGATCGCGAGCCATGTGCCGGACCGCGACTTCACCCAGGGCGAGGACGACGAGCGCGCCTACTCCGACGAGCTGACCGATGCCGAGCGCACGCTGCTGAATCGGTATACCGACGGCATCGCCGTCTTCCTGGCCGGACCGGCCAACGTCGCCATCCAGCTCGCCCAGCGTCCGGTGGGGCGTGGCGTCGTCGAGAGCACCGTGCATTCCGGTTCGGTCTATCGGCACCCGTTCAAGCGCTTCCGCACGACGATCGGCTATCTCGACGTTGCCATGCGGGGTGACGATCAACTCCGCGCCGACTACCGGCACGCGGTCAACGTCTCTCACAGGCCGGTCCGGTCCGGACCGAACAGTCCGGTCAAGTACAACGCGTTCAACCGTGACCTGCAGCTATGGGTGGCCACCTGCATCTTCTACGGATACCGCGACAGCATGACCCGGATGCACGGTCCGTTGTCTGCCGAGGAGGAGGAACTCCTGCTGCACGCGTGCCGGAGACTCGGCACAACCCTGCAGGTACCCGCAGACATGTGGCACGCCAACCGCGCCGAGTTCGAGGCCTACTGGGCCGACGGTCTCGCACAGATCGAGGTCGACGACGAGACCCGGGACTACCTGGTCGGCATCATCGACCTGAAGATCATGCCCGCACCGCTGCAGTGGTTGTTCGGCCCGGTCATGCGATTCTTCAACGTCGGCTACCTGCCGCCAGAGGTGCGGGAGGCGCTGCGGCTCACCTGGACGGACCGTCAGGAGCGAAAGTTCAACGCCATCCTGCGGGTGCTCGGAATCGCCAGCCGTCCACTCCCCGGCATCGTGCGTCGGATCCCGATGAACTGGATGACGCTGAATATTCGGGCTCGGCGCGCCTTGGGCAAGCCACTCGTCTGAGCAGCCGCCGAGTCAGGCCACGGGCAGGCGCAACGCGCCGGGAGCGGTCGCAGGCACGACGGGCTCCTTCGGCTCGACCGGCAGGATGCGCCGGTACGCCGAGCCGAGCTCCGGCCGCGGATCGGCCTCGCCCTTGTTCGGCCAGAAGGCCATCGCCCGCTCAGCCTGCGCCGTGATGGTCAGCGATGGATTGACACCGAGGTTCGCCGTGATCGCGCTGCCGTCGGCGATGTGCAGGCCCCGATAGCCGTAGACCCGCTGGTAGGCGTCGATGACGCCGGTGTCCGGCCCGTCGCCGATCGTGCAGCCACCGATGTAGTGGGCCGTGGCCGGGATGTTGAAGATGTCGGTCACAACGTTGGCGGTGAAGCCGTCCATCTTGGCGGCGTACTCGCGCGCGATGTCGTGCGCGAGCGGGATCCAATCCGGATTCGGCTCCCCCATGCCCTGCTTGGTCACGAGCTTTCCACGCTTGAGGTACGAGGTGAGCGAGTTGTCCAGCGACTGCATCGCCAGGATGATCACGCCGCGCTCGGAGGCGCGGTAGAGGTTCTGCGTCCGCAGGAAGTTCACCGGGTGCAGCACGATGCTCATCAGCAGGCGCAGGAACCGGAACGCGCCGCCGTCGACCATCGGCACCGTCTGGATGTTGAGCGCGTTCTGGCCCTTGCCGTAGGTGCAGACCTCGACGTGCGTCTGCGGCTCCGGATGGATCGACGACGTGATCGCGACGCCCTGCGCGAAGTCGTGCCGCTTCGACGTGCCGACCGCCAGGATCGCCTCGGAGTTGCTGCGGGTCAGCTCGCCGAGCCGCGGTGACAGGTCCTTCAGGGTGCCGTCCTGGCGGAGCCGATGCAGCAGTTTCTGTGTGCCGAGCGCGGCCGCGGCGAAGACGACCTGTTCGGCGGTGAACGTCCGTCGACCCTTGCGCAGCTTCCCGTTCGACCGGACCGTCTCAACGACGTACCCGCCCTGCCCGTCCGACGCCACGGACGTGACCGTCGTCAGCGGATGAACCTCGGCACCGTTGGCTTCGGCGAGGTACAGGTAGTTGAGAAGGGTGGTGTTCTTCGCGTTGTGCTTGCAGCCGGTGAAACACTCCGAGCAGTGGATGCAGCCGGCTCGCCGAGGCCCGGCACCCCCGAAATACGGGTCCTCGACCTCGACGCCCTCCTGCCCTTCGTTGAAGAACACGCCCACGTCGGTGTGGTGGAACGTGTCGGCGACGCCACGGTCTTGGGCCACCTGCAGCAGTAGCTCGTCCTTCGGCCCCATGCGCGGGTTGGTGACCACACCGAGCATGCGCTTGGCCTGGTCGTAGTACGGGCCGAGCTCGTCCTTCCAGTCGGTCAGGTGGGCCCACGCCTTGTCCCGGTAGAACTCCGGCAGGGGCTCATACAGCGTGTTGCCGTAGATCAGGGAGCCACCGCCGACGGCCGAGCCGCTGAAGACGAGGCACTTGCCGAGGACGCTGATCCGCTGTGGGCCGGTGAACCCCAGCCGCGGCGCCCAGATCGACTGGCGGATGTTCCAGTTGGTCTTCGGCAGGTTCTCGGCGTTCCACCGTCGGCCGGCTTCAAGCACTCCGACGCGATATCCCTTCTCGGTCAGCCGGAGCGCCGCGACACTGCCGCCAAACCCGGAGCCGATGACGATGACGTCGTAGTCGTAGGCGCCCATCAGGCCACCTCATAGTCGGTCGGATCGAACTTGGCCTGCTGCCGGTACTGAATGCCGAGCCACGGCCAGTTGGCGGTGATCCGCCCGCTTGCCGTGCGGTACCAGGAGGTGCACTGGCTCCACACGCTGCCGGAGAGCTCTTCCTGAATCCGGTCGTCATATGCCTGTTCGACGTCAGCCCGCACCGCCAACGGCTTGCCGGTGGCGACCAGCTGGTCGACGAAGTCAGCCAAGTACTGAGCTTGGGTCTCGAGGAAGTAGATGATCGAGCCTCCGCCGGTGTTGGTGTTGGGCCCGTACATGATCAGCAGGTTGGGGAAGTTCGGGACCGCCAGGCCGTAGTAGGCACGGGCACCGTCCCGCCACTCGTCGTGCAGGTCGCGCCCGCCGGCGCCCTTGATCGCCATCGGCGCGAGGAACTCCTGAACCTTGAAGCCGGTGCCCCAGATGATGACGTCGGCCGGGTGCTCGGTGCCATCGGCGGTGACCACACCCGTCGCGGTGATCTCGCTGATCTTCTCGGTCACCAGGTCGACGTTGGGCTCGGCCAGCGCGGGGAGGTAGTTGTCGGAGAACAGGATCCGCTTGCAGCCCACCGGGTAGTCCGGCCAGACCTTCTCGAACAGTCCGGGCTTCGCCTCGGTCTGCTTGCGCATGTGCCGGCGCGACCACGCCTCGACCGCGCGCTTGAGCAGTGGCGAATAGACCCACGCGATGCTCAACGACTCCGTCACGCCGTACCAGGTGAAGCGCTCCACCAGCTCGGTCACCGGCAGCTTCTCGAAGACCTTGTGGTGACGTTCGTGCCACTCCCGATCAGGGCGAGGAATGATGTACGGCGCACTCCGCTGGAACACCGTCATGTGGCCGACCTCGGGCTGGATGGCCGGGATGAACTGGATGGCGCTGGCACCGGTCCCGATGACGGCGACCCGCTTGCCTCGCAGGTCGACCTCGTGGTCCCACGTGGCGGAGTGGAAAGCCGGTCCGGTGAACTTCTCGCGACCGGCGATGTCCGGATAGCCCGGACGAGACAATTGACCCACCGCTGAGACGAGCACGTCGACCACGACCGGCTCGCCGTTCGTCACTTCGACGGTCCATTTCCCGGTCGATTCGTCGAAAGCCGCCGCCGTCACCTCGGTGCCGAACCTGATATGGCGGCGCAGGTCGTACTTGTCCGCGACGCCATGGATGTAGTCAAGGATGGCCGGCTGCCGCGAGAACCGGTGCGGCCAGCGTGGGTTGGGTTCGAATGAGTAGGAGTAGAACGGCGATGGCACGTCGCACGCGGCACCCGGATAGGTGTTTTCGCGCCAGACGCCGCCGACGTCGTCGGCCTTCTCGAACAGGACAAGGTCGTCGTACCCCCGCCTCTTCAGCTCGATGGCAGCAGCGAGTCCCCCGAAACCCGTCCCGATGACGGCGACCGTCGGCTTCATCGTGGTCCTTCCCACGCGCCCCCGTGACCGGCCCATCGGCAACGGCAGGTGCGTCGATGTGCTGACACTACATCGTGATCGCCGGATCGTTGCAGTCGTACTGGCAGCATCGGCGGCCGGCGCAGGGGCGCGCGCTCGCGACCATTCCCGGAAGTGACCTCGGTCTCATTCAGTGGGATCGCCCGGACCCCGGAAGGAAAGGTAGGCTAACCTAACTAAGGTGACCCTAAATAAGCATCATTCGCGCGCCTTCGTCGCGCTACTCGCCCTTGTTTCACTGTTCGGAATGGCGGCTCCGGCGCACGCGGCCGACAGTGGCTCTCTCACCTGGGGATTCAAGGCCTCGTGGCGCTTCTACGTCGTCAGCATCGCCGCCGGCACGATCTCCACGTCCGGCGGCGCGACCACGAGCTCGGGCGAGTACGTCTTCCCGCAGGAATCGACCACTCAGGCTTCACCCGGCGGGACCGGCGTCACGAAGTACACGGGTTCGGTCAACTGGAAGAGCACCGCGCACGGGTTCGACATCACCATGAGCAATCCGTGGCTCGAAGTCACGTCGCCCACCGAAGCCACCCTGACCGCCGAGCTCACCAATTCGACGGGCACGCCGCGCGGCCGTATCGCCATGGCGACGGTCACGCTCAATGACCCCACGGTCGACCCTGACTCACTGACATGGACTGACCGGCCCACCGTCATCACCGAGGCTGCCGCGGAGACGTTCAGCAACTACGCCAACGCCGCCGGAGACCCACTCGATGCGGTCGTGCACAAGCCCGGCATCGGGGCGCCGGCGCCACTCTGTGGCGGCAAGCCGGCGACGGTGCAGCTCGCGCTCGGCCAAGAGCCGACGGCCAACGACGACGTGATCGTCGGGACCGGCGCCGGCGAACCGATCAGCGGCGGCGAGGGCAACGACACCATCTGTGGCCTGGGCGGCAACGACGCGTTGTCCGGCGGCGAGGGCAACGACGCCCTCTACGGCGAGGCGGGTAACGACACGATCCAGGGCAACAACGGCAACGACGGCATCTCCGCTGGTGCCGGTGCCGACCGGATCTCCGGTGGTGCCGGTGGAGACAAGATCTATGGCGGGGCCGACATCGACGTGGTCACGTACGGCTCAGCGACCTCCGGAGTGCGCGTCACGATCGACAACGTCGCCAATGACGGAAACGCCGCGGACGAACGGACGGACAACATCCGCACCGATGTTGAAACCGTCACCGGTTCGCCGTACGCCGATGTCCTGGCCGGCAGCGCTGGAGTCAACCACTTCTACGGGTACGGCGGCAACGACGTGCTGAACGGGTACGGCGGCAACGACTACCTGAACGGCGGCACCCACGCTGACCGGCTCTACGGCAGCACGGGCAACGACAGCCTCGCTGCCAAGGACGGCTACCGCGACACCACCATCGATGGCGGCACCGGAACCGACCGGGCCACCCGCGACGCCGGCGACCCGGCCGCCTACAGCGTCCCCTGACGGACGTGAGTCTCAGTCAGAGTTCGGTGCGCGCGGTCCTGGCGCTGCTGCTTGGTGCGCTCCCGCTGATCGGCATCGCCACCTCAGCGCACGGCGCCGAGAGCGGTGCCCTCACCTGGGGCTTCAAGGCGTCCTGGCGCAATTACGTCGCGACCATTGCGGCCGGCACGACCTCCATCTCGGGCGGTGCCGGAAGCAACAGCTCAGGCGAGTACGTGTTCCCCCAAGTCTCGACCGATCAGGAATCCTCGGATGGGACCGGGGTCACGAAGTACGAGGGCTCGGTGCGCTGGCGGAGTACGGCGCACGGGTTCGACATCACGATGCGTGACCCGTGGCTCGAAGTCACCTCGTCGGACGAAGCGGTGCTGACGGCCGTCCTCACCGACGACGCCGGCGATTCCCGGGGCCGCGTCGAGGTTGCCACGGTTGAGCTCGACGATCCGGAGGTGGAGGCCGACTCGCTGACGTGGACGGATCAGGAAACGGAGATCAGCGAAGCGGCAGGTGAGAGCTTCGGCCGGTACGCCGGCGAGTCCGGGGATCCGCTGGACGCCATCGTCCATCAGGAGGGAATCGGCGAGGACGACCCGGATCCCGATCCCGATCCCGATCCTGACCCTGACCCTGAGCCGACGCCGACGCCGACGACCACTCCCCCGCCGGTCACCAGCGACCCCGAACTGGTCTGG
>DATFFJ010000325.1:0-2280 GCA_035250065.1 Aeromicrobium sp.
CCGAACGCTGCTCAGCGACTCCTGGCCACACGGTGTCGAGGCCGCCGTCGACCTTGCCCTGTTGAGCCGGTTCTACGAGCGCATCGGCGACCATGCGGTGTCACTCGGCAAACGGATGATCTTCCAGGTGACAGGGACGCGCGAACTGGTGTGACGCCAGGCCCCGCCGCCACCAGCAAGCGCTCAGTGAGCCGCTGGTTCGGCTGGCTCGGGGGCGCCGGCCGGCACCGTGGTCTCGGCGCCGTTCGCCGGACCTGACTCGCCGCCAGCGTCGGTGGCCACCTCGTCGTAGATCGCGTTGCGCGCGACCACGGGTGCCTCGACGGACACGGCGCGACCGCGGTCGAAGTTGAGCTTCACGGTCACGTACTCGCCCGCTGTGAGCTTCTTGTCCTCAAGGATGACCGCCCCGGCTTTTCCGGTGTTGAACATCTGGCCGGCGTCGACGATGGCTGGGGCGGTGGTGGCGTTCACGTCGGAGCCGTCTGAGGCGCGAGCGGAGGCGCCGGTCAGCTTGGCCGGGGTGGTGCCGCGGTTCAGGATCGCCGCCGAGAAGGTGGCCGTCCCGTCGCCGTTGTCGACGGCGAGGGCGTTGTACAGCTGGATGGAACCGGTGCGCACGTTGGCGCCGATGCCGGGCTGGTACTGCGCGTTCGTCTGGGCATCCTGGCCGGTCCCTGCACACCCACCGAGGCCGATCGCGGTGGTCGCGACCAGCATCGCAACCCCGGAGGAGAGACGGCGAGAGGTGCGTGCGGGGGGTGGCGTGGGGGTCACCGGGTTACCTGCTTCCAGAATTCGGCGTCGTCGGCGCATGTTATCCTGATCACTGACGAAAGGTGTTCCCTGTATGGCTTTCAAGGTCGGCGAAACCGTCGTTTACCCTAACCACGGTGCTGCAGTCATCGAGGACATCGAGACCCGAACGATCAAAGGTGAAGAGCGCGAATACCTGGTCCTTCGGATCATTGCGCAGAACGATCTGGTCGTTCGTGTGCCCGCCTGCAACGTAGATCTCGTGGGCGTGCGTGACGTCGTGGACGAGGACGGGCTCGAGCGCGTCTTCAGTGTCTTGCGTGCTGAGCACGTCGAAGAACCCACCAACTGGTCGCGCCGGTACAAGGCAAATCTGGAGAAGCTGCACTCCGGCGACGTCCTCAAGGTCGCTGAGGTTGTGCGCGATCTCTGGCGTCGTGATCACGAGCGCGGGCTCTCCGCCGGTGAGAAGCGCATGCTCGCCAAGGCTCGTCAGATCCTGGTCTCCGAGCTCGCTCTGGCCGAGAAGACCAACGAGGACAAGGCTGAGATCCGCCTCGACGAGGTTCTGGCCAGCTAGTTCCCGGCAGCCCAGGCCACAAGTTCGCGCGCCGGGCCCTCCGGTGGGTGTGACCCGCCTTTCCACACCGCGTGCAACTGGCGGGTGAGGTCGAGGTCGTTCACGCGTACTCGCACGAGGCGGCCGGTGGCCAGATCGTCGCGAACCGCGTCGACGCCGACTGCAGCCGGACCGGCGCCGGCCGCGACGGCCGCGCGGACGGCGGCCGTGCTGGACAGCTCCAGCGCCGGAGCGGCCTGCCAATGATTGCCCAGCGCGCGTTCCAGAACGGTGCGGGTCCCAGACCCGGCTTCACGGACGACCATCGGTGTCGCGGCGAGCTGAGCAGCCGAGATGCGTCGCCCCGGGCGGGTGGCCCACGGGTGGGTCGGTGACACGACGACCACCAGTTCGTCGGTGCCGACGAGCCGCCTGCGCAGTCCGGCCGGCGCGTCCGGGCCTTCCACAAAGCCCAAGGCAACGGCGCCACTGGACACCATCTCGGTGACCCGTGCGGTGTTGGTGGCGGTCATCCGGATCTCCGTCGGATGCTGGCCGCGTTGGACCTGTTGGGCGCGGAGCCCGACCATCCAATCCGGCAGCAGATGCTCCGCGATGGTGAGGCTGGCGGCGATGTCCAGATGGGCGCGCCGATCGGTGCGCAGCGAGGTGATGCCGGCGTCCAGCTTCTCGGCGGCGTGGAGCACCCGATCGGCCCACTGAACCACGAGCTCGCCGGTCGGGGTCAGGTGCGAGCCGCGGGTGCTGCGCGCGATGAGGGGTTCGCCGACGAGTGCCTCCATCGTCCGCACCCGCGACGAAGCCGCCTGCTGGCTTATGCCGAGCTCGGCCGCGGCGGCGCCCAGACTGCCGGTGCGCGCCACCACCGCGAGCAGCTCAAGAGCACGCAGCTCTGGTACGTGGGGACCCAACACGGCCACAAGGCTACCTTGTGGCAACCCAAA
>DATFFJ010000326.1:0-2902 GCA_035250065.1 Aeromicrobium sp.
CACCGACTATCGCGCCGAGTTCGACACTCTTGTCGACAGCTTGGTGCGCAAGGCCAAGGCCGACCCCAGGCTCGACGAGCGCGCTGACGTGCTGTCGATCTTGATTCGGGCTCGGTACGACGACGGCACCGCCATGACGACGAGCGACTTGGCCGACGAACTCCTCACCATGCTGGCCGCCGGGCACGAGACGACTGCCACCACGTTGGCATGGCTGGTCGAGCGGCTCCGCCGGCATCCGAAAGTCTGGGATCGCCTGGTCGCGGAGAATGAGGCGGGCGACGATGAGCTGCGTCGTGCCACGATCTACGAAACGCAGCGGTGCCGCCCTGTGATCGACTTCGCCGGCCGCACGGTGCTCGCGGAGACGTTGGAGCTGGGGCCCTACCGAGTCCCGCGCGGGTACAAGGTGATCGTGGGGCTCGATCTGATCCACTCCGACGATCGCGTGTTCCCTGAGGCCGAGCGGTTCGATCCGGACCGCTTTGTCGGCCAGCACCCTGACCTGTACTCCTGGGTGCCGTTCGGCGGGGGAGTTCGCCGGTGTATCGGCGCAGCCTTTGCCGACATGGAGATGAATGTCGTTCTGCGGTCGCTGCTCACCGACTTCCAACTGGTGCCGACAGACGCCCGCGACGAGCGGTTCCACAACCGCGGCGTTGCCTCCGCGCCGCACAAGGGCGGCCTGACCTTGGTTCACCGCAGGTAGTCGGCCAGCTCCGTACCGAGTTCGCCGAACAGGGCACCGTTGAGGTTGAACACGTTGCGCACCTCATCGACGATGGCGTCCGCCTGGGCCTCGTCCACCGGCAGCGTGTTGAGCGTCGCCCGGTACCGGTCCTTGTAGACCTTGGGCTTGGGGATCTGCCGGAACGTGTAGAACTCGGTGCCCCGGCCGTTGACCAGCCGGTACTCGCGGGCGAGCTTCTTCCCGATCACCTGGCCGCCGGAAAGATCGCCCAGGTAACGGGTGTAGTGGTGGGCGACGTACAGCTCGGGTTCGCTCAGGGTGTGCAGGATGCGGGCCTCGTAGGCGTCGGTGGCCCGGCTGATGCCTTTGGGTTCCTGACCCCGGGACCAGAAGGCGAGATCGGCCTTGAGGGCGGCGACGCGGTCGAGCGCGCCATCGACGACGGCGCCCGCCACCGGGTGGTCCGCCAGGCTGCGGCCGGTCACCTCCAAGGCCTGATAGATCCGCAGCATCCGAGCGAGGTACTCCGAATAGCCGGCCGCGTTGATCTCCAGGTTCAGCAACGCAGCCATGAACGTTGAGTTCTCGGCTTCGTGGTGCTCAGCCATCGAGCCCTCACGCATGCGTACGGACAGAAGGTCGTGCTCTGTCGTGATGGTCATGGATTTCCTCTGTATCCGAGCACCTTGGGTGCTGATGTGGCCACGGTGTGGGGGACGACGACGCGGCGGCCGAACGGGTCGTCGATGACGTTGACGCTCTGGTGCCAGGTGGCGGCGATCCGTTCCTCGGTCAGCACGTCGCGCGGCGCGCCGAGGGCACCGATGCGGCCGCCGTCGACCACGGCGACGCGATCGGCGTGCGCTGCCGCCAGGGAAAGGTCGTGCACGGCAATCGCCACCGCGCGACCGGCTCGAGCCCACGCCCGGGCGAGCGCAAACACCTCTTCCTGGTGACGGATGTCCAGCGCTGCGGTGGGTTCGTCGAGCAGCACGATCGGGGTTTCCTGTGCGACGACGCGCGCCAGCGAGGCCCTCGCCTGCTCGCCGCCGGAGAGCTCGCGGTAAGGCCGATGGGCCACGTCCTCGAGATCAAGCGCGGCGATCGCCTCGGCAACGATCGTTTCGTCGTGGGCTTCGGCGGGCCATGGATTACGGCCCATGGTGACCACGTCGTAGACGGTGAATCCGAAGCTGACCTCGTTGCGCTGCAGGAGCATCGCGCGTCGCACCGCCAGTTGCCGCGACGACAGCCGGGTCATCGGCTCGCCATCGATCAGCACCGTTCCGCTGTCCGGCGACAGGTCGCCAGACAGGACGGCGAGGACGGTGGACTTTCCAGCGCCGTTCGGGCCGACGATGGCCAGCACTTCGCCGTGGTGCACGGTCAGGCTGACATCCCTCAGCACCGTCCGGCCGCCTCGGGTCACCGTCACCCGGTTGAGTTCGAGGGCGCTCATGCCCAGCCTCCACCGCGGTTCCGGGTGCGCCGCACCAGCCAGAAGAAGAATGGCCCGCCGAGCAGAGCCGTGAGCATCCCGATCGGCAGATCCGCACCGTGCACGAGGGTGCGCGCGGCGACATCGGCCCAGGTCATGAGGGCGGCACCCCCGATCAGGCTGAGCGCGATCAGGGGTCGGTGAGCCGGGCCGACCGCCATCCGGATGATGTGAGGCACCACCAGGCCGACGAAGGCGATGATCCCGGCAAAGGCGACCGCTGCGCCGGACAGCAGGGCGACCACGGTCACCGACACCATGCGCAAGCGCTCGACCGGGACGCCGAGATGGGCGGCCGCCCGCTCGCCCAAGGTGAGGACGTCGTAGCTTCGGCCGAAGCGCCATGCCAGAGCCGAGCCGACGAGGCACACGCTGACGACCAGCAGGACTTCGCTCCACCGGCTGCCGCCGAGAGAGCCGAGCTGCCAGAAGATGATCTGCTCGCGCGCTGCGGTGGTCGCCGAGAACAGGACGAACGCCAGTCCGGCTCCGGCCACCGCGTTGACGGCGATGCCGGTGAGGAGAAGCGTCACCATCTCGGTGCGTCGGCCGGAGCGGGCCGTGCCGTACGCCAGCAGGGTGGCAGCCAAGCCGCCGAAGAAAGCGCACGTTGCCACTTGCCAGCCGGTGGCGGCGCCGATCGACAGCGCAACAGCCGCGCCCAGCGCCGCGCCGGACGATACGCCCACGACCCCCGGCTCGGCCAGCGGGTT
>DATFFJ010000327.1:0-12060 GCA_035250065.1 Aeromicrobium sp.
GGATCGCCCTGCGCAAGGCGGTGCTCGAGTTCGGCCGCAGCTTCGGCCCCGAGTACTACTTGGCCGCCGCCCGCGAAGGGCGCAAGACCACCGAGCTGTGGGACGCCGCCGCCAAGAACGGGTACGTCGGCGTGAACATCCCGGAGGAGTACGGCGGGGGTGGGGGTGAGCTTGGTGACCTCGCGGCTGTGCTGGAGGAGCTCGCCGCAGCTGGCGCGCCACTGCTCATGTTGGTCGTCTCGCCGGCGATCGTGGGAACCGTCATCACCCAGTTCGGCACCGACGAGCAGAAGAAGCGTTGGCTGCCCGGCGTGGCCGACGGCTCGGCGCGGTACGCCTTCGCCATCACCGAGGCAGACGCCGGATCGAACTCGCACAAGATCGTCACGACCGCCTACCGGACCGAGGACGGCGGCTGGCGCCTGACCGGCAACAAGACCTTCATCTCCGGGGTCGACGAGGCGACTCACATCCTCGTCGTCGCCCGCACTGAGGACGCCAAGACCGGCAACCTCAAGCCGGCCCTGTTCATGGTGCCGACCGACTCCGAGGGTTTGGTCGCCAACGAGATCGACATGGGCATCGTCCTCCCGGAGAAGCAGTTCACCCTGTTCTTCGACGACATCGCGCTGCCGTACGACGCGCTGGTCGGCAGTGAGGACGCGGCCATCGCCCAGCTCTTCGCCGGCCTGATCCCCGAGCGCATCATGGGAGCGTCGATCGCGCTCGGCGGAGCACGGCTGGCCATCCAGAAGGCAGTCGAGTACGCGAAAGAGCGCAAGGTCTTCAACGACACCCCGATCGGCGCTCACCAGGCCATTGCCCACCCGCTGGCCGAGATCCACATGGAGCTCGAAGCGGCCCGGCTCATGACGCAGAAGGCGGCCGCCTTGCTTGCTGCCGGCGACCACATGGGTGCGGGCGAGGCGGCCAACATCGCCAAGTACCTGGCCGCCGAGGTGTCGGTGAAGGCGGTCGACCAAGCGGTCCAGACGCACGGCGGCAACGGACTGTCCCGCGAGTACGGGCTGGTCGACATGGTCACGTCCGCCCGGCTCGGGCGGATCGCCCCGGTGAGCCGGGAGATGGTGCTGAACTTCGTGGCCCAGTTCAGCCTCGGCCTCCCGAAGAGCTACTGAGCGAGGGGTCCGCGATGACGGAACTGGTGCACCTCGAGGTGGGCGACGACGTCGCGACCATCACCCTCGACAGCCCACACAATCGCAACGCCTTGTCCCGCCAGCTGCTCACCGAGCTGGTCGCGCACCTGGAGGCCGCCGCCGCCGACGCAGCGGTCAAGGTGGTCCTGCTGCGCTCGGCAGACCGCGTCTTCTGCTCTGGCGCCGACCTGAGCGAGGTCGCCGGCGCCGACTCGGCGGCCGAGGGCGTCCAGGCGATCGTCCAGTTGCAGCGGTTGATCGCCACGCTGCCGAAGCCGGTCGTCGTCGAACTGCGTGGACCGGTGCGGGCTGGTGGACTGGGCATTGTCGGGGCCGCGGACATCGTCGTCGCCGAGGCCTCGGTCAACTTCGCACTGACCGAGGTACGGCTGGCGCTGGCGCCCTCGGTGATCTCACTGTCTCTCCTGACCCGTTTCACGTCGCGCGCGGCAGCGGACCTCTTCCTGACGGGCCGCACATTCGACGCCTCGGAGGCCATGTCCGCCGGCCTCATCACGCGCGTCGTGCCCGAGGATGCCTGGATGGAGGCCGAGATCCGCGCGGTGATCGATGACCTGCGTGCCGGCCACCCGCAAGGCCACCGGGAGACCAAGTGGCTGTTGAACCGCGATCTGGTCGCCCGCATCGACGCTCTCGGTGATGAGGTTGCCGCGCAGTCTGCCCGTCTGTTCGGCAGCGACGAGGCTCGCGAGGCGATCACGGCCTTCCTGACCAAGAAGTAGCTGTTTGGGCTGAAATCGCAGGCCAAATCCTTGAATTACATCGCTGAAATTATGTGACTGTTGTTCGGCGTGTTGCAGAAGTTTTCTCTGATTCTTATGTTACTCGTGTGATTTTCCCGTTACGGTGCTGCGGTGCGCAGACTGGTTCTCGGGCTCGCCGGCACCCTGGTGGCCGGCCTCCTTTCGTTGACCCCGAGTCCCGCGCACGCCGAGACCACGCTGTGCTCCGGCAAGTCCTTCGACGAGACGCTGCGGTGCGACCCGGGCTGGGCCGTGAACATGATGTTCATGCACTGGCGGATGTACCGCGGGCACAACTGCACCAACTACGTCGCGTGGCGGCTCACCCGCGACGGGGTTCCGGAACCCGGCTACCGGCTGGGCAACGCGCGGTACTGGGCCGATCGGGCCAAGCGACATGGCGTGCCGGTCAATTCGACGCCGCAAGTCGGTGCCGTGGGAACGTGGTCGGGACGCAATCACGTCGTCTACGTCGAGCAAGTCGGCCCCGGCTGGCTGCTCATCACGGAGGACAGCTGGTCCGCCAAGCGATACCGGCGCTACATGGCCTACAAGGGCGAACGGGGATACCCCACCAAGTTCATTCACTTCGTCGGCAAGAACGCGATCCGCGGTGCGACGCCGACCGTCACGGGCACGCCGCTCGTCGGCCAGCTGTTGCGCGCGAATGCCGGCGTCTGGTCGCCGACGGGCGTGAAGCTCACGTATCGGTGGCTGCGCAACGGCGTCGTGATTCCGGGTGCGACGCAAACGGCCTACCGCCTGACGCGAGACGATGCCGGCAAGAGCATCACGGTCTCGATCACCGGCACCTATCCGGGCAAGCTGTCGCGCACGACCTCGTCGATGGCGACCGCACTCGTGTCGGCGGGCACGATCACTCCGGCCACGCCGCAGATCACCGGTGACCCGATCGTCGGCAACCACCTCGTCGCCGTTCCCGGCGCGTGGAGGCCGTCGTACGTGACCCTGAGTTACCAGTGGTACGCGAACGGCCAGAAGATCTCGGGCGCCGATGAGCGGACGTGGAAGGTCGGTACGAAGCGCGTCGGCAAGACGATCACCGTGCGGGTGACCGGATCTGGCCCGGGCTTCAAGCCGGTGACAGCGGAATCCGCGCCGTCGCCGAGGGTTGTGAAGAAGGGCGCGACCGTGGGGAGGGTGGCCGCGGGGACGCCGACGATCGCGACCACGCCGACGATGATGGTGGGCGATCAGCTCACCGCCACGCCGGGCACCTGGGGGCCGGCGCCGGTCAAGTTCGGTGTCAGGTGGCTCCGTGATGGCGTGGCAATCCCCGGCGCCACGACCTGGAAGTACACGCTGACCGCAAAGGATGTCGGCAAGCGGCTTCGGGTTGCGGTGATCGGAGTCAAGCCGGCCTACATCGACTCCCGGGCTCAAAGCGCAGAGACGTCGCCGGTGTACGAGCGCCGACTCAGGCCCGTCGACGAACCCGCGATCGTGGGCAAGCCGCTCGTCGGCGAGACACTGACAGCGAACACCGGCACCTGGCTGCCTGGCGGCGCGCGGTCTTCGGTGGGCTGGACACGGGACGGTGAGCCGATCCCGGGCGCGCGCGGACTGACCTACGTCGTCACGGCCGAGGACCTCAAGCGCACGATCGGGGCAGTTGTCGTCACGCAGTTCCCGAAGTTCGCGCCCGACACCCGGACGCTCGCGTCGTCCGGGCCGGTCCGGGCCGTCCCGACGTTCACCGTGAAGGCCGTCCCCACGACCGAGGAGGGCAGTGCTGTGATCTCGATCAGCGCGGCGGCCATGGGCAGGCCGGTCAGCGGCGCGGCGCGGATCACCAAGAACGGGGTCGTGCTGTACACGATCAAGCTCTCGCGGCTTGCTCCGGTTCTCTACCGTCTGAGGGCGGACCGGGGTGTGCACATGGTGACGCTCACCTACGTCGGGCCGACGTGGCTGACATCGGCGACGAAGCCGGTCCGCATCGTCGTCAACTAGTCCGGCCGATCGCTGGTCGAAGTGATGATCTCGGAATAGAATTTCTAGTTCGCTATTCCGGCGCTAGGAGTCCCTTGACATCATCCGAAGTCGAACAGAATGAGCTGGCTCTCGAGCAGGCATACGTCGATGTGGTGTACGCCCAGCTTGAAGAATCGGCCAAGGTGGCCCAGGCGTTGGTCAAGGAAGGCTTCGCCCGTGGTCACGTCGGCAACGAGGGCGGCCTGGTCGAACGTGACGCCATGGTCTTCCAGGCCTCACGGCGGCTGTCGGCCCTGAACGCTGCGCACGACGGACTCGTCTTCGGACGGCTGAACCTGCTTGACGGCGAGTCGCGCTACATCGGCCGGATCGGCGTACGGGACGCGGAGCGCGAGATCCTGCTCGTCGACTGGCGGGCACCGGCCGCCGCGGTCTTCTACCAAGCCACGGCGCAGGACCCGTCCGGTGTCGTCCGCCGCCGCGTGCTGCGCTGCTCCGGCGACAAGGTCGTGGGGATCGAAGACGACCTCCTGGACGCTGACAATGCCCCCGAGGACATGGTGGTCGTCGGCGAGGGCGCGCTGCTGGCCAGCCTCAGCCGTGCTCGGGATTCGACCATGCACAGCGTGGTGGCGACGATCCAGAAGGAGCAGGATGAGGCCATCCGGGCGCCCAGCCGCGGCGCGACCGTCATCGGCGGCGGTCCCGGCACGGGCAAGACGGTGGTCGCTCTGCACCGCGCGGCCTACTTGCTCTACACCGATCGCCGAAGGTTTGAATCCGGCGGAGTGCTCGTCGTCGGGCCGTCGACCGTGTTCATGCACTACATCGAACGGGTCCTCCCCAGCCTCGGCGAGACGAGCGTGACGCTGCGGTCGCTCGGCGAGGTCGTCGACGGGGTCAGCGCGGCCACGCACGACGAGCCGATCGCGGCAGCGGCCAAGGGTTCGGCACGGATGGTTCCGGTCTTGCGCCGGCTGGCCTCGTCGCCCCAACTGGGCGAGCCGACCGAGTTCCGCTACTTCTACAAGGACGACGTGCTGACGCTCGACGCACGGGAACTGGCCGCCGTCCGGCGGGGCCTGTTGTCGAACCTGAAGCGCAACCGCGCCTACTCCCGCGTGCCGGCGGCGGTCGCTGCGGCACTCTGGCACAAGGTCGATGGCGAGCGCGCTCTGGACAAGGGCGAGAGCGGGTTCCTCGACACGGTGAGCTCCGACGACCGATTCGCCGAGTTCGTCGAGGCCTGGTGGCCGCCTGTCGAGGCGGTCGACCTGTGGCGCACCCTGCCTGAGCGGATCGGCGAACTCGCCAACGGCGCCTTCTCGGACGACGAGCTCGCGGCACTGCGCGCTTCGTGGTCCGACGGCGAACCCGCGATCGAGGACGTCCCGCTGATCGACGAGCTGCGCTACCTCGTCGGCGAGGTGCGACGCGAGGACGATCAGGACGACGACCTACCGCGTCAGATGATGAGCTTCGAGCGACGAGAGCGCGAGGAGCGGGACGACCGCGTGAGGTCGACGTCCAGCATCGAGGACGACGGCTACGCACACGTTCTTGTCGACGAGGCACAAGACCTCTCGCCGATGCAGTGGCGCATGCTCGCCCGCCGGGGCCGCTACGCCAGCTGGACGATTGTCGGAGATGCCGCGCAGTCGTCGTGGCCGAACCCGGCCGAGTCAGCGCAGGCACGAGCGTCGGCCTTGGAGGGCATGCCGCTGCACGAGTTCCGGCTGTCCACGAACTACCGAAACTCGGCCGAGATCTACGACTTGGCCGCCCGGGTGGCGCAGAAGGCGATCTCCAACCCGGACCTTGCCGATGCCGTCCGCCGAACCGGCGAGGACCCTCAGCATGTCGTTGTCGACCCGGTGGAACTCCTCGATCGCGTAGCGGCCGAGGCTGCGGCCACGCTGGACGCGGTCGAGGGCACGGTCGCCGTCGTGGCCGGTCGTGCCGATGTCGGACGGGTGGCCGAAGCGTTGACCAACCTGACTGAGGAGAATCCACGTCTGCGCGTCCTCGACGGCATCGACACCAAGGGCCTGGAGTTCGACGGCGTGGTGGTCGTCGAACCGGACGCGATCACTGACGAGGCCGAGTCCGGCTGGCGCACCCTGTACGTCGTCCTGACCCGGGCCACGCAACGGTTGACCACGGTCGGCACAACCGACCGTTGGCACGGGCGTCTGAGCTGACTCCCCTCAGAGAAACTGGCTCGGCGCGGCGCCGCACCGACTGAGAGGATGTGCCGGTGTTCGACGACCTGTTCGCCCACGAGGCGTTTGCGCTGATTCGGATGCGCGGTGCGGACACGGTGACCTTGCTCGCCGGACCGCGGACCGACATCGAGTCACTCACCGACATTCCGATGACTGCGTCGGCCGAGCCGGGTTGGGAGTCCCTTGTCCTCGTGCCGTTCGCGCAGGTGCGGGAGCGGGGATTCGTCGCCCATCAGGACGGCACCCCACTCAGCGTCATGCGCGCGGAGGTTCAGCGGGAGGAGTCGCTGGCGGACGTCCTCACCGCGCTGCCGGACGAGAAGATCGAGTTCGCCCACCGTGGAGGCTTCGAGACCTCCGATGCTGACTACGCGGCACTCGTCCGTAACGTGATCGAGGAGGAGATCGGCCAAGGTGAGGGTGCCAATCTCGTCATCGGCCGCAAGTTCCGAGCGACAGTCGCCGACTGGGGACACGACTGTGCCCTGACGGTGTTCCGTCGGCTGCTTGAGCGCGAGCGCGGCGCGTACTGGACGTTCTGCATCTTCACGGGTGACCGGTACCTGATCGGCGCCAGCCCGGAGCGTCACGTCAGCGTCGAGCACGGCCAGGTCCGGATGAACCCCATCAGTGGCACGGTCCGACTCGCGGGGTTGGTGACGCCCGCCGAGCGCAAGAAGCGGTTGCTCGAGTTCCTCGCCGACGAGAAGGAGATCTACGAGCTCTTCATGGTGGTTGACGAGGAGCTCAAGCAGATGTGCGAGATCTGCCACGAGGGCGGTCTGGTGCTCGGTCCCTACCTCAAGCCGATGAGCCATCTCGTGCACACCGAGTACCTGCTGGCCGGCCGCACCCGCGAGGACATCAGGCAGGTGCTGCGCGACACGATGTTCGCCGCCACCGTGACCGGCAGCCCGGTCGAGAACGCGTGCCGGCTGATCGCGCAGTACGAGCCGGAAGGCCGCGGCTATTACGCCTCCGTCGCCGCGCTGATTGGGCACGACGAGCAGGGCATGCCCAGGGCGGACGCGCCCATCCTCATCCGTACCGCCGACGTCGACCTCGACGGCAACCTCATCGTCACCGCCGGGGCGACGCTCGTCCGCGACTCAGACCCCGACTATGAGACGCAGGAAACCTGGGCCAAGGCCTCCGGCATCCTCAGCGCCTTCGGGTTGGTCGATCCAGCGCCTACGTCGGCCGGCGATGCCGATGCCTTCGCCCGGGACGACGAAGTGCTGATCGCGCTGGGCGCCCGCAACCAGCGCCTCAGCCAGTTCTGGCTCACCGACCAGTCCGAGGCGGCGCCGGTCCCGGGGCTGGTCGGCAAGCGGGTCGTCGTCCTCGATGGTGAGGACGACTTCGTCAAGATGCTCGCCCACGTTTTCAGCGTCCTTGGCATGACGACGGATGTGGTGCGGCACGATGCGTACCAGCCGGGTGCACTCGACGGCTATGACTTGGTGGTTCTCGGACCCGGACCCGGGGATCCGCGTGACACGAGCGACGCCAAGGTGGTCGCGTTCGACGACGCCGTGGCGTCGCTGCTCGCCGCGAAACAGCCGTTCCTCGCCGTGTGCCTCGGTCATCAGATCCTCTGCCGCAACCTCGGGCTCGACCTGGCGTACAAGGACATCGTCTTTCAAGGCACGCAGAGCCAGCTCACCGTGCTCGGCCGCCCGGAAACGGTCGGGTTCTACAACACATTCGTGGCCCGAGTCCCAGCGGCGGGCTTGGCCGGCGAGCTGTCGGTGGAGACCGATCCCAAGTCCGGCGACATCCATGTGATCGCCGGACCGCACTTCCGGGGCATCCAGTTCCACGCCGAGTCGATCCTCACCCAGAACGGCTTCGACATCCTGCGCGATCTCGTCACCGAACTCCTCGGCTGACCTCGCATCCCAGCAGTGACGGGAGACACAGTGGGGGACAGCCCGAGGGGCTGACCTGCGCTTTCTGTGTACATGTGTGCACTGTGGTCGGCGTCACGTGGGTTCCCGCTTGACGGTGCCAGCCACGGGCCTCCACTCTTTTGGTGTACAGCCGTTCACTGAAAGGAGGAGCGATGAGCCTGACGATCCCGAATCCGATGGGCACTCTGCTCCGCTCTCGCGTGGTCGAGGCACTTGCCTCCCCGCACGGCGTCGACCGCTACCTGGAGATCGTCAATCCGATGTGGGCCGCCCGCGACGTGCGGGCGCGCATCGTCGACATCCGACGCGAAGTCGACGTCCCGGGCCATCCGCCGGTCGCCACCATCACCCTGCAGCCGACCAGCACATGGGCCGGACACCGCGCCGGCCAGCACGTCGAGCTCAGCGTGGACCTGCCGGGCGCCAAGCGCTTGACGCGGGTTTTCACGATCTCCAGCTCGGACTCCAAGCCCGGCGAGCGATTCACCATCACCATGAGGGCCAACCCAGAGGGCCAAGTCTCGAGGTACCTCGTTGAGCAGGCGACGATCGGAACGATCGTTCATCTCTCCCAGGCCAAGGGCGAATTCGTGCTGCCGGACCGGATGCCCGAGCACGTGGTGTTCATCACCGGCGGGTCGGGCATCACCCCGGCCATGTCCATGCTGCGCTCACTACAGAAGCGAACGCATCGTGGCCGCATCACGTTCCTGCACTACGCCCAGTCTCCGCAGCACCAGATCTTTGCCGATGAGCTCGCTGACGTCCGGACCACCGGATACGGCGCCGACCTCCACCTGCTCCACCCGGAGTTGGGCGACCCGGCCCTGACGCCGATGTTCCTCGAGAAGCTGGTGCCAAACTTCCGGGACGTCGCGACCTGGGCTTGTGGGCCGGCGCCGTTGATCGAAGCCGTGCAGGCCGCCTACGCCGGCTCCGACGCCCTGCGCGTCGAGTACTTCAAGCCACCCAAGGTCGGCGGCGGCAATGCGGGCGGTGAGGTGTCGTTCGCCCGGAGCGTGACATCGGCACCAAACACCGGTGAGCCGCTGCTCGTCCAGGCCGAGGCGGCGGGCCTCAATCCCACATTCGGCTGCCGCATGGGCATCTGCTTCTCGTGCACGACCCGCAAGACAGAAGGCACGGTCCGCAACATCCTCACCGGCGAGACCTCCTCGCTGCCCGACGAAGACATTCGCATCTGCGTCAGCGCCCCCGAGGGCGACTGCACCGTTGATCTCTGACCGAAAGGAATCCTCATGAGCAACCCGTATCGCACGCTCACCCCGGCCGAGCTCGAGGAGTTCGGCGCCGAGATGGACGCCATCCGCCAACGCATCATCGCCGACCTCGGCGAAGCCGATGCCGACTACCTGCGCAAGGTGGTCAAGGCACAACGAGGCTTTGAGGTCGCCGGCCGCGTGATGTTCTACCTGCCGCCGCTGTGGCCCGTAGCCGTTGCCTCGCTTGGCATCAGCAAGATCCTCGACAACATGGAGATCGGCCACAACGTCATGCACGGCCAGTACGACTGGCTCGGCGATGCGGGGCTCAACTCGCGCATCTTCGAGTGGGACACGATGGCTCCGAGCGAGAACTGGAAGCACTCGCACAACTACATCCATCACACGTACACCAACATCATCGGCAAGGACCGCGATGTCGGCTACGGCATTCTCCGGATGGACGAGGACCAGAAGTGGCGCCCGTATTACCTGGGCAATCCTGTGTACGCGTTCTTGCTCATGGTCTTCTTCGAGTGGGGCGTCGCGCTGCACGATCTCGAGACCGAGACGATCACCGACGGCACCTGGAAGTGGAGCGAGAAGAAGGACGTCACGCTTCGGGTCTGGAAGAAGATGCGCGGGCAGGTCCTCAAGGACTACGTCCTGTTCCCCGCATTGACCGGTCCGCTCTTCCCGATGACGCTCGCCGGCAATGCCGTCGCGAACCTCATCCGGAACGTCTGGGCGTTCAACATCATCTTCTGCGGCCACTTCCCGGCCGGCGTCGCCAGCTTCTCGATCGAGGAGACCGAGAACGAGTCGCGCGGCCAGTGGTACTACCGCCAGCTGCTCGGCTCGGCGAACATCACCGGCGGCAAGCTCTTCCACGTGATGAGCGGCAACCTGTCGCACCAGATCGAGCACCACTTGTTCCCGGACCTGCCGGCCCGCCGGTACCCGGAGATCGCCGAAGAGGTGCGCGCGCTGTGCGAGAAGTACGACCTGCCGTACAACACCGGTGGCCTGACGAAGCAGCTGTTCAGCGTCGCCAGGAAGATCTGTCAGCTGGCCCTGCCGCCACGGAAGGCCAAGCCGGTCGACGGTGATGACGCCCACGTTGTCGCCGAACCGGTGGCTGCCTGACACTAAGGGGCATGAACGACCGATTGTCGAAGGCCGAGATCAACAAGGACGCGCTCCAGGAAACGGTGGAGGCGGGCGTCCAGACGGTCAGCCGGGTGATGTCGATCATCGCCGGCGCCGTCCGGGACGTGACGACGACGATCGGCGGCTTCGCCACGGACGCCTTCGAGATCCGCGAGGGCGTCCGCAAGGCGAAGGCCGATTTGGCCGACCCTCCGCCGTCCGAGGAGTAACTCAGTTCCTTACTGACCCAGTTTGCCGCCGTCGGAGTCGAGGGTCACCTTGGTCGTGCGCTTCTTGTCATCCCGCAGGTAGGTGATCGTGACCGTCTGGCCTGGCTGGTAGCCGCGGATGGTCGCGATGAGCGCATCGTTCGTGGCGATCGGATGGTTGTCGACCGCGGTGATGATGTCGTCGACCTTCAAGCCGGCCTTGTCGCCGGCGCTGCCGGACTGCACCTCGCGCACCTCGGCGCCGATCTGGGTGACGTTGTCGTCCGCGACCGCCTTGGCGACGGTGATGCCGATCCGGGCATGTTCGATCTTCTTGCCTTCGATCAGGTTCTTGGCCACGTGCCGGGCCAAGTCGATCGGGAGCGCAAAGGCGACACCGTCGAAGCCCCCGCCCAGCGAGGCGGCGATGCCGGTACTGATGCCGACGACCCGTCCCTGCATGTCGGTGATCGGACCGCCCGAGTTGCCCGGGTTGATGGCGGCATCGGTCTGGATCGAGGGGAATGCGGCCCCGGCGGCGCCATCCTCGTCGGCGAAGTTGGCCGGCCGGTTGAGTGCGCTGACGATGCCCGTCGTGACCGAGCCGCTCAACCCGAAGGGTGAGCCCAAGGCGATCACCGGCTGCCCGATCCGCAGGTTGCTCGACGAGCCAAGTGTCGCGGCCGGCAAACCGGACTTGTTCGCGACCTTGATGACGGCGGTGTCGGTGAGTGGGTCTCGTCCCAGCACCCGCGCCTTGCCGGTCGTGCCGTCATTGAAGACGACCGTGATCGAGCCGTCAGCCCCTTCGTCGGCGGCCACCTCGACCACGTGGTTGTTGGTCAGGATGTCGCCGTTGCTGCTGATGATGATGCCGGAGCCCTTGCCGCCGACGTCACCGCCCGACACGTTGATCTGGACGACGGACGGAAGGACCCGCGCGGCCACCTGCTCGACGGCACCAGCCGGTGCTCGGTCGTCGCTGTCCTCGTCGACCGGGGAGTCGAGGGTGCTGATCGCGCTCTGGTCGTTGCCCAGGTACTTGTCGTAGACGGCACTGCCGCCGATGCCGGCCGCGCCGCCGATGAGCGCGGCGGCAATGAGCCCTGCGAGTGCGGTACGGGACTCGGACGGCTGAGCGTCCCGCGCCGGCGTCGGCTGGACGGGGGGCAGGGTCGCGGTTGAACCATGGTGGGGATCGGCCGCATAGGTCGCCGCCGTGGGGACAGTCCCACGCGCCGCGCCACTGTCTGAGGTGTCCTCGGTCGGCTGCGCCGAGGTGCCTGCCTCAAAGCGATGGGTGTACGGATCAGCATCCGCATCCGGTGTTGCCGGGGCGCTCTGAGCAGGCACAACGGGAGGCTCAGCAGGCGTGGCACCACCGGGCTCGTCGTCCGGTCGGTCCGTCGGTGGGACGTAGGGTCGCGCGGCGTACGGGTCAGGCGTATCGCTCATAGATCC
>DATFFJ010000328.1:0-10994 GCA_035250065.1 Aeromicrobium sp.
CTGTTGCGCGCCTTCGAGAAGTACGCCGTCACCTGCGGCGGAGGCGCGAACCACCGGTTCTCGCTTTCCGACGCGGCCATGGCCAAGGACAACCACCTGGCCGTGCTGCGCGCCGCACACGGTGGCGACGTGACCGCAGCCATCAAGGAGGCGGCCACCCGACTGCCGTCCGGGATCAGTCTGGAGGTTGAGGTCGACTCGCTCGACCTGATCGAGCCTGTGCTCGCATCGGGAGAGGTCGACACGATCATGCTCGACAACTTCAGCGTGGATGAGCTGAGGCGCGGTGTGGCGCTGGTGGCCGGCAGGGCCTTGGTCGAAGCCAGCGGCGGCATCACTCTGGACACCATCCGCGCTGTGGCCGAGACCGGTGTCGACGTGATCAGCGTCGGCGCGCTGACCCACCACATTGACTCCCTCGATCTGGGACTCGATGTCCGGGTGAGTTGATGATCTACCTCGACGAGGCCGCGACCACGCCCGTGAAGCGCGACGTGTTGGCCGCCATGGGTCCGTACTTGGGCCCGGAGTTCGGCAACCCGTCGAGCCACCACGAGCCGGGCTTCCACGCGAAAGCCGCCTTGGACGAGGCGCGGGCGACCGTCGCCGACATCCTGGGCTGCCGAGCGAGCGAGATCACCTTCACCTCCGGCGGCACCGAGGCCGACAACCTTGCGCTCAAGGGCATCGCGCTGGGACAGCCTCGGGGACGGCACGTCATCGTCAGTGCCATCGAGCATCCCGCGGTGCTCGAGTCCGCTGAGTGGCTGGAGCGGATCGGCTTCGAGGTCACCGTGCTTCCCGTGGAGCGCGACGGACTGGTTGCACCCGAAACGCTTGCGGAGGCGCTGCGTGATGACACGACATTGGTGAGCATCCAGTACGCGAACAACGAGGTCGGCACCGTCCAGCCGATCACGGAGCTCGCAGCATTGGCGGGCGCTCGCGGGATTCCCTTCCACACCGACGCAGTTCAGGCTGCCGGCTGGCTCGACTTGTCCGTTGCGCCGCTCGAGGTCAAGGCGATGAGCCTCTCCGGCCACAAGATTGGTGCGCCGAAGGGTGTCGGCGTGCTCTACGCCGACCGGTGGCTGGCAATCGAGCCACTCATCCACGGCGGCGGGCAGGAGGCCGGTCGCCGTTCCGGAACCGAAAGCGTCGCGAACGCGGTCGGCATGGCCAAGGCGCTTGAACTGGCCGTCACCGCCAGAACCGAGGAGGTCACCGACCGCCGCGACTCCTTCATCACCCGCGTCGAAGACGTGGGCGGTGAGCTCACCGGCCACCGGACGCACCGACTGCCGGGCCACGCATCCTTCGTCTTTCCCGGACGGAGCGGGGAGTCGATCCTGCTCGATCTCGAGCGCAAGGGCGTCGTGTGCTCATCCGGCTCGGCCTGTGCGGCCGGCAGCGACGAGCCGTCCCACGTCCTTGCTGCGATGGGCTACGACCGCGAGGTCGCTCAGACGGCGGTGCGCTTCACTTTTGGCCGCGACGTGACCGGCGATCAGCTGGACCGGGCAGCAGCCGCGCTGGCCGAGGTGCTCTGACGGCGCACGAGACATGCGTTGCCTGAATCGGGGTATCTGTCGGTATGCCGCCGTCCCCCCAGGCGTTGGTCGTCATCCCGACGTATAACGAAGCCGACAACATCGAGCCGATCGTTGAGCGGACCCTCGCCGCAGTCCCCGACGCCGAGGTCCTGATCGTCGACGACAACAGCCCGGACGGCACCGGCGTGATCTGCGACCAGCTGGCCGAGCTCCATGACGAGGTCCACGTACTGCACCGCGATCGCAAGGAAGGTCTTGGTCCGGCCTATCGGGCCGGCTTCGACTGGGCTTTGGCGCACGACTACGGAGCCGTCGTTGAGATGGACGCCGACGGATCGCACCAGCCTGAGCAGTTGCCGCGCCTACTTCAGCAACTGGACCGGGCCGATGTCGCCATGGGATCGCGCTGGGTGCCCGGCGGCCGGGTTGAGAACTGGCCACGACGACGTGTCCTTCTGTCCCGGGTCGGCAACCTCTACGCGCGCCTCGTCCTCGGTCTGCGGCTGCGCGACATCACCGGTGGGTTCCGTGCCTTCCGGCGCGATGCGCTCAAGCAGCTCGATCACGACGCGCTGGACTCGCGGGGGTACTGCTTCCAGGTCGACCTCGCCCAGCGAGCTGCCGACGCCGACTTGAGCGTGGTCGAGGTACCGATCGTGTTCCGCGAGCGGGAGCGTGGCCGTAGCAAGATGTCGGTGGCCGTCATCGTGGAGGCGATGTGGCGCATCACCCTGTGGGCGATCGCGCGACGGTGGCCACTCGGCACCAAGGCGAGACGTCTGGGCGTGAAACGGTAGGCCGACAGCGGGATCGGGTTGTGCTGTCGGAGTGACGGCGGGAGCCATGGCAGACTTCCGGCCATGAGTTCTGGGCGAAAGACCGTGATGGTTGTCTACGGCACTCGTCCCGAGGCCATCAAGATGGCACCCCTCGTGCGTGAGCTGGCTGCGAGCGACAGCCTCGAACCGCTGGTCGTCGTCACTGGTCAGCACCGCGAGATGCTCGACCAGGTCAACTCGTTCTTCGGCATCGTGCCCGATTTCGACCTCGACCTCATGGACCACGGCGCATCCGTCAACGCCATCGCTCGCCGTGTTCTCAAGAGCATGGAGAGCCAGATCGCCGAGCACCGTCCGGACGCCGTCGTCGTGCAGGGCGACACGACCAGCGCGTTCGCCGCATCGCTGGCCGCGTTCCTCGCCGAGGTACCAGTCATCCACCTCGAAGCCGGCTTGCGCACCCACAACCTGCGATCGCCTTTCCCCGAAGAGGCGAACCGTCAGCTCACTGCAGTGATCACCGATCTCCACCTGGCACCCACCTCGACTGCGCGGGCGAACCTGGAGGCCGAGGGCGTCGCGCCATCGTCGATCGTCGTGACCGGAAACACCGTGGTCGATGCGCTCGAATGGGCGGTCCAGCAGCCGGTCAGGTTCACCGATCCGTTGCTTGAGCAGCTGGGTGGCGACGGTGCTTCCGGTCGGAGCCTGATTCTCGTCACCACGCACCGCCGGGAGGCGTGGGGCGAGAAGATGCTGGCGGCCATGCGCGGACTGGGCGACGTCGCACGTGCGCATCCGGACTACGACCTCCTGCTGCCGATGCACCGCAATCCCATCGTGCGGGATGCAGTCGTCGAGGCGCTGGGCCATCTTCCAAATGTCTACCTGACCGAACCGCTGTCCTATGCCGAGTTCTGCCACGTGATGGAGCGCTCATACATCATCGTCACCGACTCTGGCGGCGTGCAGGAGGAAGCGCCCAGCCTGGGCAAGCCCGTGCTGGTGCTCCGCGACACGACCGAACGTCCGGAAGGCGTCGAGGCGGGCACCGTCAAGATCGTCGGAACCGATCGCCAGACCGTCACCGAGGAGGCTGAACGGTTGCTCACCGATCCCGATGCCTACGCGGCGATGGCGAATGCGGTAAATCCCTACGGCGACGGCAAGGCGGCCCGACGATCGGTCGAGGCAATCCAGGCCCTGCTCGTCGGCGGCAAGGGCCCGGAGGAGTTCCGGCCTTAGCGCGCGCGAGCGGCCTTGAACGCCTCGACGTACCGCGGGCCGTTCATTGACCACTGGCGGTTGCCCACGACCCAGCGGTATCCGGCTTCGCCAATGCGTGCGGCGAGCTCTGGATCCTCGAACAGGCGCTGCACCTCGTTGGCGAGCGCGACGGCGTCATCTGGCGGGAACACGAGCCCGCGCTCTTCGGGTGCCGCGATCTCCCGCAATGCGGGCAGGTCCGAGATGATGACCGGCTTGCCCATCGCCATGGCCTCGAATGGCTTCAACGGCGTGACGAGTGAGGCGGCGCGCTCGACCGTGCGTGGGACGACGAAGACGTCAATCAGCCCGTAATAGTCGGCAACATGCAGGTGGTCGGCCGAACCGGTGAACACGACGCAGTCGGTGACATCGAGCTCGCGTGCCAGCTCCTCGATCATCTCCTGGCGCGGCCCCTGTCCGACGATCACGCACCTGAACTCGAGCCCGCGACGCTTCAGCTCGGCGGCCGCCTGCACCAATGTCTCCTGCGCTTCGCGCCGGTGATCCATGTTGGAGACGTAGCCAAACGTCGGCAGGTCATCCAGTCCGAACTTCGCCGCAAGCTCCGCGGATCGTGGACGGGGCTGGAAGTGTTCGAGGTCCACCCCGTTGGGTACCAGGAAGATCTTTTCCGGCGAGCAGCCCATGCGCACCAACTCGTCCCGCATGGCCTCGTTGAGCGTCAGAACGATGTCCGCCGCATCCATGGCCAAGGACTCGGTCGCTCGCCTCCGCAGATAGGTCTCGCCGCGATCGTGCAGTTCCTGTCGCCCGGTCCAGGTCGCGTCGTGGAAGGACCGGAACTCGTACACCAAGGGCAGGCCGGTCTTCTCCTTCAACGCCATGGCGACGAGCATCGTCTCGTAGCCGCGGTGACCGGAGCTCACATGCAGCAACGCCGGTCGCACCTCACGCACAATCTCGTACGCGGATTGAGCGAACGCTTGGAGCCACTGGTCCGCGGGCATGTCGGCGATGTCGATGTCGGGGCCGAGATCGAGCCGGTGGTGTTCGATGCCGTCGAGATACTCGACAGCATCGAAGTCATCGACGCCGATCTTTCGCGGGAATCCCAACTCGGTGACGACGACGGTGGTGATTCCAGCCTCCTTCGCGGCCAGGAAGTTGCGATGGCTGCGACTGGTGTAGCCGTTCGACAGGAAAGGCCGACTCATCTTGGCCAGATGCAGAACGACGTCGTCGCCAGCCGGCTCAATCGGTTCGACTGGGCCCGGCAGGCTGGGATGCCATCCGGTGAGCTCCTTGAGGTTCGCCTCCATCCTGGTGATCGTCGTCGGGGGGAACTCGTCGCGTGCTTCAAGCCGCTTGGCCAGGTCGAGCGCCAGTGTCATCGCACCGCGCGTCGTCGCGACCCGACGCGCGATCGTGAGGAAGCCGATGTCGTCCTCGCGGCCGTCCTGCACCGCGTTGATGAGGACCTGCGCCGCATCGAAATCACCGGCCTTGACCAGTTTCGAGATCGCCCGGATCGGATCCTTGGGCTTGGGGGTCGGCGGAGGCTTGATGGCCGCGGCGGCCAACGACCGCATGAGCTGCGTGAGGCCGACTTCTCGCCGCTTGCGCCAGGCGTTGCGCATGCGACGACGACGCGTCGAGCGTGCGGGCGGCGCCAGCGCGGCGCGGACCCGAGGGTCGCCGTCACGGATCGCGCTCTGTTCGTCCAGCGGCAGGTAGTCGGGCACACCGAACAGCGTCCCGCCGGCCGCAGCGGCCGCTTCGACCTCGGCGAAGTGGTCGATCACCGCCAGACACCACGGGTGTCGACCACGGCCTTGTCACTCAACCCGAGCGCGACGGGGTCGGCCTTCTTGAACGCCGAATGGTCCACCAGCAGCACGACGACATCCGCCTTGGCGGTGGCATCGGTCAGCGTAGCCAGTTCCACATTGCGACGGTTGGCCAATTCCTTGGGCAGCTGGCGCACGTGTGGCTCGACGACGACGATGTGGGCCTGGGGGAACTCATCGGCCAAGTCGGCCACGATCCGGCGGGCCGGCGACTCGCGGAGGTCGTCGATGTCAGGCTTGAACGCCAGGCCCAGGGCGGCGATCGTGACGTCGGACCGGCCCTCGACCGCGGCCCGGACCTTGTCGAGGACCCAACCCGGCTTGGCGTCGTTGACCTCGCGGGCAGTGCGGATGAGTCGGGACTGCTCCGGGACGGCGTCGACGATGAACCATGGGTCGACGGCGATGCAGTGTCCGCCCACGCCTGGCCCCGGCTGCAGGATGTTGACCCGCGGGTGGTGGTTGGCGAGCTCGATCAGCTCCCACACGTCGATGCCGAGTCCGTCGGCGATCAGCGACAGCTCGTTGGCGAAGGCGATGTTGACGTCACGGAAGGAGTTCTCGACCAGCTTGGCCATCTCCGCGGTGACGGCGTCGGTGAGCAGGATGCTGCCGCGACAGAAGATCTCGTAGAGCTGCTGGGCCCGCAGGGCGGCTTCACGGGTGAGCCCGCCGACGATGCGGTCGTTCGTGACCAACTCGATCATGACGCGGCCGGGCAAGACGCGCTCGGGACAATGGGCCACGTGGATGGTCGGCTTGCCCTCGGCTCCGTCCAGGGACAGGTCGGGGCGTTCCTCGAGCAGCCAGTCGGCCATCTGCCGAGTGGCCCCGGGCGGAGACGTGGATTCGAGGATGATGAGTTCGCCGCCGCGCAAGGTGGGAGCGATCGCTCGAGCTGCCGATTCGATGTACGAGAGATCCGGCTGGTGGTCGCCCTGGAACGGAGTCGGAACGGCGATGATGAACGCGTCAGCCGGCTCGGGCGTCGTCGTCGCGCGTAACTTGCCGTGGGAGACCGCGCCGGCGACGTACGCGGCGAGGTCCGGCTCAACGAACGGGACGTCCCCGCGGTTCACCGCGTCCACGGTGTCCTGGTTGACGTCCACACCCACGACCGAGATGTCGCTCGAGGCGAGGATCGCCGCGGTTGGCAGGCCGATGTAACCCAGGCCGATGACGCCAACGGTCTCCATGCGCCAACTCCTCAGAAATCCGTGCGTCCAAGGATCCTCTCACACGGCCCGACGGGCTCCGCGCATGCTCCTGGGCGCGATGGAGTCCTCTCACCAGGCAGAAGTCAAGGGATGAGGAGGGGGTCGATTGCGTGAGCGAATGCCGTGGCCATGTCGAGGGGGGGACGCGATTCGGCGTACTGGCGCGCGGCCTGGCGGATCTCGTCATTGCCGACGAAGTCATCGATCGCCTTCTTGACCACGGTGCCCAGGTCATCCACCGATGTCGGCTCGAAGAGTCGCACGTGTGGCTCGGCCTCGCTGGAGAGCAGCGCACCCATGCGAGGCCCGACGACCGGGAGGCCGAAGGTGGGGGCCAACTGGAAGGCTGACGAGTTGAGGATGTTCACGTAGGGCAGAACTGCCACGTCGGCGGCGGCGAACCACGCCTGGAGCTCGGCGTCGGGAAGGTGCTTGAACTGGAACAAGATGCGCGGACGTGCCAGGCAGCGCTCTTCGAGTTCGGCGATCTCGGGGTGGTTGCTGGCGCTTCCGGCGATCAGTAGCCGCAGGGAGGGATCCTCGTCCGTGAGCTCGTCGAAGACGTCGAGCATGCGTTCAATGCCTTTGTAGGGCCGGATGCCGCCGAGGACGATCAGGACCTTCTCGCTCGGCCCAATCCCCAGCCGCTCACGTGCGCCGTCACGGGTGATCCATTGGGGGTAGATCCCGGCGAAGCTGTTGTGTTCGACGATGACGACGCGGTCTTCATCGATGTCGTAGACGCCGTCGACCAGGTCGAGCGTCTCCTTCGACAGCAGGTGAACGAGGTCGGCGTGGTGCAGGATCGCGTTGGCCATCTCGATTTCGAGGTCGTGATAGCGCGCGTCGTGGGGCAGCACATTGTGGATCGTCCAGATGAGCTTCCCGCCGGCTGCGCGGAAGCCGTCAAGCGCGGCGACGAACGCGTCGAGGCGCTGCCTGGCCTCGTCCTCGTCCTCCGCCGGCTGGACGATCGGGTTGGTCCAGTGCAGGTGGAACAAGCCCGGATCGGCAGTCTCGGCCAGCGCCGCGAGATGGCCGGTGATGTCGGCAACCGGGAACCAGGCGGCGCCGATGTCGGGCAACGCCGCGTAAAGCATCGCCTGGTACGGGTTGCCGCGGTAGAACGGCGCCACGTGAACGATGCGGCGCGATCCAGTTCGCTCGGCTCCTGGAAGGATCTGGCCGGACAGTTGCTCAGCGCGCAACGCCCACGAGTGCTCAGTGACAACGAACTCGCGCAGCTGGGACCCCAACTCGACGAGCCGCTGCCGCGACGGGAGGGATCGCAGCGCCCGCGGAAGATCCTTCGCATCGCCTGTTCCCGGGACTTCGGCGAGACCCAGTCCGCGAACTCCGATGAGCGCATTGGTCAGTGGCACCGCGCCACTGGCCGCCACCTCCAAGAACCGCTTCGTGACGACCCCGTACTTGCGGTGCTCGGCAGACGCCCGATCGACGACGACGAGACTGTGGCCATACAGCCATGGCAACCGGAAACGCGCTACACCCTTCACGGCGCTCGCTCGCCGAATGCGCCGACGGCGGCCCAAGCTCTCGGCCGACCCGAACAACTCGGTGTCCACCGCGGGGCGGAGCAGCTCAACCCGAGCATGCCGCTTGGACAAACTGGTCAGGGCCATCGGCGACGGAGCAAGGACAACGTCGTAGGCGGCGAGGAATGGCAAGTGCACCCAGCGATCGATCTCATTCCGCACCCAGCCCACCCGAAGCGCCTCCGGCGGACTGGTCGACGGATCGAACAGCCGCGTGGCACCGACCACCACGTCCGCGTCAGGGATGGGTTTGCCCACCTCGATGACCCGCACACCGTGGCCCGACTCTGCCAATGCCAAAGCCAGTCCAAGTACATCGGCCACGCCGTGAGCGTCGGTTCCGACGTTGTCGGCTACGAACACGATCGACGATTTCGTGCCCGTCGCGCACTCGCCCTTCAGCAGCCGCACGTACATTCCGCGGCGGGTCGACGGCGGCCGATAACGAGCGTCGTACGCCCGCTTCGCCTTGCGGGCGCGCCAGGCCGCGGCTTCGCGCACGCGCCGCTTGAGTTTGCGCATCCGCCACCCGAGACCGTGCCTGATCCGAGCAGTCGAACGCGGGCGTTCGACTGCGTTGTGTTCGTCAGCCATCCACGCCCTCCAGCGTCGGGCGCGCGCGTCGCTGCACCATCACCCGCCAGCCGGCCCGGCGGGCGCGATCCGACCAGTGGACGTCGTGCCCCTCGACTTCGTCGCCGTCGACGAAGAGCCCCACCGCCTCCAAGGCCGCCACCCGATACAGCGCGCCCGCCCGGCAGACGGCTTCGACGTCAACCGACTTGCCCTTGGGTGCTCGGGACCGGCTCAGTCCTGCCGAGTGGCGCTTGATCGAGCCATCCACCGACACTGCCGCGCCGTCTGACCAGATCAGCGACTCCGGAACGCCGAACTGCATGATGCGAGCGCCGACGACACCACAATCCGGAACCTTTCTCATGTGCCTGACCAGTTGGCCCAGCGTGAGGGGCTCGACGAGGAGTTCGGGCCGGAGGATCCAGGCGAACTCGCATCCCCGGTTCACCAGCCCGGTCATGATGGCGTTGTGCGCTTCTGCGTCTGAGGCGCCGGGTGGAACCGTCGCGATCGATCCGCGGCCCTGCATCCTGTCGACGAGTGCCGGTTCATCGGCTGCTCCGCCGCGGACCGCGACCATGATCTCGAGGTCGAGGTCCGCACTCATCTCCAGCAACCGCAGCAGTCGCACCGTGTCATCCAGATTGGGTCCGTGGACGATGCTCACACCCGTGCGCGGGGTGAACGTCAACGCCATCGTGTCTCCTGGACCGCTTGTGGTTTTGCTTGACAGTGGATTCGAGCTCGCTGCGGCGGCCGCCCGTAGATGTTCTCAAACTCGATCTGGACGTCCATCCTGCCCCGAGCGGGTGGCCTTCCCGGCGCGACCTGGGCAGGGCGTCAGCACGTACGCTTGACGGGTGCCGGAGACGACTGCCTACCTCGACCATGCGGCGACCACGCCGATGGTCCCTGAGGCGATCGCTGCCTTCGCTGAGTACGCCGGCCGCGCTGGCAATGCATCAAGCCTCCACGATGCTGGGCGCCGTGCGCGGCGCATTGTCGAGGAGTCGCGCGAGTTGATCGCCGACCGGATGGGGGCGCATCCCAGCGAGGTGCTGTTCACCTCCGGGGGTACCGAGGCAAACAACCTGGCACTCAAGGGGTTCGCCTGGGCCGGCCGCGCCGACGGGCGCGAGCGCGTCATCGTCAGCGCCATCGAGCATCATGCGGTTCTCGATCCGGTGGACTGGCTGCTCGAGCATGAGGGCGTCGAGGTGGCGACGATCCCGGTCGATCGAGCCGGCGTGCTGGAGATCAAGGCGCTGCACGACGAGATATCCGACGATCCGGCGTCCATCGCCCTGATTTCGGTCATGGCCGCCAACAACGAGGTGGGCACGATCCAGCCCATTGCCGGCGTTGTCGCAGCGGCGGCACCGCACGGCATCCGGGTCCACAGTGATGCGGTGCAGGCAGCCGGCCACCTGCCGGTTGACTTCGCCGCTTCCGGCTTGGACGCCATGACGGTCACCGCGCACAAGCTGGGCGGCCCGATTGGCATTGGAGCCCTGTTCCTGCGCCGCGAGCTGGACCCCGTCCCGCTGCTGCATGGCGGTGGGCAGGAGCGTCAAGTGCGCTCCGGAACGCTCCCCACAGCGCTGATCGCGTCCTTCGCCGCCGCCGTCGACGCCGGCGCGACACATCGGGCCGAGCGCTCTGCCCGGCTGCAGGTGCTCCGCGACCGGCTTGAGGACGGCATCCGGCAAGCCGACCCGCTCGCCTTGGTCAACGGCGCCGACGCCGGTGCTGTGAACCGGCTACCCAACATCGTCCATGTCTCCTTCCCGGGCTGCGAGGCCGAAACGTTGCTCCTGATGCTCGATGCGGAGGGCATTGCCTGCTCGGCCGGGTCGGCATGTGCTGCCGGCGTGCCGCAAGCCAGTCATGTGCCGCTCGCGATGGGTCTGGATGCACCGACCGCACGCGGCTCGCTGCGCTTCAGCCTGGGTCACACCTCGACCGACGCCGATGTCGATGCGGTGCTGGCCGCCCTGCCGGGCATCATCGAGCGGTCGCGGGCGGCGAGCTTCCTGAGGACCGGGCGATGATCCCCCAAGCTCCCCGCGCAAGCGCTCCGAGCAGGGCGGTGCTCCCATCAGGCACAGCCTCGCGGCTGCGCCTGGTGGCAGCCATGTCGGGCGGCGTCGACTCGGCGGTCGCCGCCGCACGCGCCGTCGACGCCGGCCACGACGTCACTGGCGTGCACCTGGCGCTGAGCCGCAACCCGCGCTCC
>DATFFJ010000329.1:0-9032 GCA_035250065.1 Aeromicrobium sp.
TCGACTGGCGGATGCGCCACTCGATCCATGACATGGTCGAATCCGCCTGGGCTGCCGCCGGAGCCACAGAAGCCTGAGTCCGACCAATCGGGGGGTTCGCCGGACTCAGGCGGCTCTGGGAGTTCTGAAATTGACATTACCGCAGCAATGCCGGGGGCAGAGCGAGAATCCAGGCACCGATTTCTATTCCAGCGCCGAGGAGTACGCGATGACGCCCCGTCGCAGTTCGACCAAGGCGGCCCGAGCCGTCTCGCGCAGCTCGTGCGTCGCGGCGGCGTCGGAGATCTGCCCGAGCGCATCGATGACCTGTTTGACGGCGCGGACGAAGTCTCCGGGCGCGATGTCGGCCTCTGCGAGGACGTCGTCCAGTTCGCCCCCCGATGCCCACTCCCAGACCGTCTGCGCGAATCCGAAATCCAGCGGACGTAGCGTCTTCAACCGGTGGTCGCGTTCCAGCTGCTGGAGGTCGCCGGCCAGGCGCGCCATCTCGTCGGCCACGGCGCGCACCCGCTTCGTCGGCAGGAGTGGGACGGGGACGTCATCGGCCCGCGTCTCGAACGTGAGAGCGCTGACGACGGCGGCGAGCTCAGGCGCATCCAGGTCGTCCCAGAGGCCGTGCCTCAGCGACTCGCTGACGACCAGATCCAGCTCGCCATAGATGCGCTGCAGCCGCTTGCCCGGCTCGGTGACGGTATCGCCGTCGAGGTACTGGAGAGCGTCCAGGACCTCGCAGACCCGGTCGAACTGGCGGGCGACGGTGTTGGTGCGGGTCTCGATCCGTCGGCGCTGGTTATCGGTGTCCCGCTGGAGCTTGACGTACCGCTCCGCCCATCGGGCGTGCGACTCGCGGTCCGGGCACGCGTGACAAGGGTGGCTGCGGATACGGCGGCGGAGGTCAGTGATCTCGGGAGATTCGCGCGCGGCATCGCGCGGTTTCGAGCCCGACTCCGTCGGAAGGTCAACCACCGATGCCAGTCTCGCCGCCAGATCCCGCCGCGACTGGGCGTTGCGCGGGTTGAACGACTTCGGAACCCGCATGCGCGTGACCGGCGTCACCGGCGTCGGGAAGTCGACCAGCGCGAGGCGCCGCGCATGGCGTCCGGCCGTCAAGACGAACGGCCGAGGATCGTTCGCATCGCGCCCACCGGGGTCTAGGACGACGGCCAAACCAGCCCATCGGCCGCCCGGTACCCGGATGACGTCACCAGGCTTGAGCGCCTCCAGGCTTCGTACAACCTCCGACCGCCGCTCTGCCCGTCGGGACTTCGATCCGGCGGACTCAAGGTCACTCAGCTCGCGGCGAAGGCGCTGGTACTCCATAAAGTCGCCCAGATGGCAGGTTGCCGACTCGAGATACCCCTTCAGCGCCTCATCCGCCTTGCGAATCTGGGTGGCCAGGCCGACCACGGATCGGTCGGCCTGGAACTGGGCGAACGACTGCTCCAGCAGTGCACGAGTCTTCTCCCGGCCGAACTGGCGGACCAGGTTGACCGCCATGTTGTACGACGGACGAAACGACGAGGTGAGTGGATAGGTTCGGGTCGACGCAAGACCGGCGACCTGGCGCGGGTCGAATCCGTTTTGCCACAGCACGACGGCGTGGCCCTCGATGTCGAGGCCCCGTCGCCCGGCCCGCCCGGTGAGTTGTGTGTACTCCCCTGGCGTGACGTCGACATGCGTCTCGCCGTTCCACTTGCTGAGGCGTTCGATGGCGACGGTGCGCGCAGGCATGTTGATGCCCAGTGCCAGCGTCTCGGTGGCGAAGACAACCTTCAGCAGGCCCTGACTGAACAGGCCCTCCACGACCTCCTTGAAGGCGGGGAGCATCCCGGCGTGGTGGGCTGCGATGCCCCGGCCGAGAGCATCCCGGAGCTCGTAGAAACCCAGCACGCTGAGGTCAGTGTCAGGGAGATGCGCCGTGGCATCATCGACGGCGCGCTCGATCTCCGCGCGCTCGTCGGCGTTGGTCAGGAGCAGCTTGGCGTCGAGGCACTGCTGGACCGCAGCCGAACAGCCGGCCCGGCTGAACACGAAGACGATGGCCGGCAGCAGCTCCTCGGTGGCGAGCTTCTCCACCAGCTCGACTCGTGTCGGCGTCCGGTGCCGGGACCGGTGCCGGCCACCACCGTCACGATGGCCCCGACCACCCCGCCCCTGTTTCGTTCCCCGCAGGAAGCGGTCCTCGTGTGCCATGCGCTCCAGCTGGCGATTGACTCTGGCCTCGGCGTCTTTGGCCCCAGCACCGGGTTCCTCGAACAGCGGGTGCAGGTGACGGCCCACGAGAACGTGCTGGTGCAGCGGCACCGGACGACGCTCCTCGACGATCGTGACGGTATCGCCGCGGACCTCGGTCAGCCAGGCACCGAACTCCTCGACGTTGGAAACCGTGGCTGACAACGAGATGACGCTCACCGACTCCGGCAAGCCGATGATCACCTCTTCCCAAACCGCCCCGCGGGCCCGGTCGGCGAGGTAGTGCACCTCGTCCATGACGACGAAGCCCAGGTCGAGCAACGTGCGTGAGCCGGCGTACAGCATGTTGCGCAGAACCTCGGTGGTCATCACGACAATGGGCGCTTCGCCGTTGATGGAGTTGTCGCCGGTGAGAAGACCGACGTTGCCGGGCCCATAGCGTTCGACGAGGTCCGTGAATTTCTGGTTGGAGAGGGCCTTGATCGGTGTCGTGTAGAAGCACTTGCGGCCGGTGGCCAGCGCGAGATGGACGGCGAACTCGCCCACCAGCGTCTTCCCAGAGCCGGTGGGCGCGGCGACGAGCACGCCATGACCGGCCTCGACTGCTTCGCACGCCTCTACCTGGAACGGGTCGAACGGGAAGGCGTACAGCTTCCGGAACTCGAGGAGGTGACCCGTCATCCCTTCGCAGCCCGGCGGTCGGCGAGGCGGGCGATCACCTCGGAGACCAGGTAGAGCACCGTCATCGGCACGGCGAGGAAAAGCATGGTGAGCGGGTCGGTGCTCGGGGTCGCGATGGCCGCGAACACGAAGATGCCCAGGATCGTCCACGGGCGGGCGGCAGCGAGCTGTCGAGCTGACACCGCGCCGATGCGGTTCAGCAGGATCACCACCAGCGGAATCTGCGCAGCGATGCCGAACACGAGCACCGTCCGGAGCATGAAGCTCAGGTAGTCCCCCAGATTGAGCAGAACCTGGATCGATTCCGGCGCGAAGCTCACCAGGACGTGGATGCCTTTCGGGAGCACCAGATACCCGACGGTCACCCCGCCGAGGAACAGCGGGACGCCGGTCCCGGTCAGCAGGTAGACCCACCGCTTCTCGTTGCGGTGCAGGGCCGGCAGGACGAACGCCCAGGCCTCCCACAGCCACACCGGCGACGACAGCAGCAGCCCGAGCACGAGCGCGACCTTCAACCGAAACGTGAACGCCGAGCCGATGCCTCCACTCAACACCAGGGTCGCATCGAAGCCGCGGCGGTCCAGCAATGGCGCGATGCCGTCGATGTACGGCTGCTTGACGAACTCGAAGATCTGCGGATAGGCGATCCAGCCCACGATCGTCCCAGCCAGAATCGCCACGACGGCGATGAGGAGACGCCGACGAAGTTCGCGCAGGTGGTCCATGAGCGGCATCACGCCCCCTTGGGACGCGACACGGTCGGACGTCAAGATCAGACCTGCTGCTCGGGCTTCTTCTCCGACGAGGGGTCAGCGGCGGCCTCTGCAGTGCCCGTCTCGAGCGCCTGGGGCTTGGTCTCGTCGTCGCCCTTGACCTCGGACTTGAAGATGCGCAGCGCCTCGCCGGAGCCGCGGGCCAACTCAGGCAGCTTCTTGGCGCCGAACAGCAGCACGACGATGCCGAGGATGATGAGGATCTCGGTTGCACCGATCTGGCTGAACATGAACTACTCCTCCGTCGTGCTGGGGGTATCTCCCGCGACACCATCGTACGCGCCCAGTGCCGCGCGGGCGGCCGCTGCGACATCCTCGGCCAGCTGCACTGGCTCAACGACCCGAACCGTGCCCGCGTGCCGCAGCGCGAATCGGACGAGCCACGCCCAGTCCGCACCGACGATCCTGGCTCGCACGAGCTCCGATCCATCACTGCTCGGCACAACATCGGTCGCGTGGTAGTACTCGATCATCCAGTGCGCTCCGGGGTCCAGCGCGAACACTCCGTACGGTGCATCCGGCGATGCGAAGAGGTCCGCTGCCAGATCGCGCGGCTCGGCCTCCCGGATGTCGGCGGGCTCACCGGTCAGCGACGCACCCAGCATCCGGTCGAGTCGGAAGATGCGGACGTCCTGCTCCCGCAGACACCACGCCTCCAGGTACTGGCGACCCTCGGAGGTGAACATCCGCAGCGGGTCGACCAGGCGATGAGCGCGCTCGTCACGCGACTGGGTCGTGTAGTCGATGTCCAACCGCTGTGCGTCGGCCAGTGCCTGGCGAACCGTGTCCATGATGGCGGGGTCGATCTTCTCAACATGGACTTCGACGGGCGCTCGGCTGGCGTCCCCGACCGCCGCGTCCAGCTTGCCGAGTGCGCTGTCGATGACCGCGCGCTCGGCTTCATCGGCCGTCTCGCGCAGGGTGCGCAGCCCGATGGTCAGGGCAATGCCCTCGTTGCGTGACAGCCGAAGGGGCCGCGGCAGGAACTCGGCGTCCTTGATGAAGATCAGGCCCTCGTCCTCGAGGGCGTCGTAGTCGAAGTCGATCAACTCGCCCGGAAGGTCGCCGACACCCGTGACCCAGAGGGTGCTGACGTCCTTGAGGATCTCGCGGACCGTCACGCCGAACTCGGCCGCCACCTCCTTGACCGGAACGCCCTGGTTGTTCTGCAGGTACGGGACCAGCGCAAAGAGCCGGGTCAGCCGATCGGCCGCGCTCACGAGCCCACCGCCCCCGCTGCGGCCTCGCGCAGGTGCGCCACGACAGCGTCGCGGACGTCCACCGGTCCCACCACGATCACCGCGTCGCCATAGGAGGCGATCTCGGCGGCGAGATCGGATGCCACCGCGAACGGCACCTCGATCTCATCGCGCCCGTCCTCGAGCGCCGTCGTGTTGATCGCGGCGGCCCGAAGCCCATGAGCGCGTCCAGCGGCGACGCGGACAACGGCCGTCCGGTCCGGCGTCGGCGGGAACAGGGCGGCAGCGACCTGACGCAGGTTCGCATCCTCGGGGATCTCGTACGCAGCCGGATCACCGGTGAACTTCACGGCTCCCTGCACCCGAGAGATGCGGAACAACCGTGGCTCGCCGCGATCGGTGTCGAATCCGCCGACGTACCAGCGGTCGCGCCACGACAGCACGCCCCACGGCTCCAGATGACGCTCGACGACGTCGTAACCCTCGCGCTGGTACCGGAACGCGACCGGGCGACGCGTCATGGCGGCTTCCAGCATGGCGTCGAAAGCAGGCTCCTCGGCCCGCAGCCGCGGTTCCTCGACGGACAAGACCGACGGGTCGATGGTCAGTCCGGCGGCCTTCAACTTGACCACGGCGCGGGATGAATCGCCGGCCAATCCGGGATGCTGCCAGACGTTGGCCGCGACTCCGACCGCGGCGGCCTCCTGCGGTGTCAGCTCGATCTCAGGGAGCTCCGCGGTGTCGCGGCGGATGCGGTATCCGGGATCGTCGCCGAAGAAGGAATCGAAGCTGCCCGTCTCGATGTCGATGCCAAGCGCGCGCAGCTCTTCCTTGTCGCGCTCGAACATGCGCTCAAAGGCCTCCTCCGAGGGAGCCTCACGGTACGGTCCGATGGCCCGTCGAATCTGCTCCTTCGGAATGAACCGCGATGTGCTGAGCAGCATGAACGTGAGGTTGAGCAGCCGTTCCGGCTTGTCACGCGCCATGCGGACCGTCCCTAGCGCGCGTCGAGCACGTCGACGACGAACAACAGCGCGTCGCCTGGCTTGATCTTTCCACCGGGTTGCGGCGAATCGCCGTACGCGTCCGCGGCGGTGCACTCCAGCACCACGCGGCTGCCGATCGGCACCCCGGGCAGCAGGTTCTGCCAGCACTTGATCACGCTCGCCAGCGGGAAGGTCACAGGCGCCCCGCGGTCCCAGGATGCGTCGAACACGGCGCCCTGCGGAAAGACCTGGCCGAGGTAATGGGCCACGACGGTGCCATTCTTCGGAACCTTTGCACCGTCGCCCTGAATGACGATGTGCGCGCTCGATTCACTCAGGTTCGCCGGAGTCGAGGCGGTCTTCTTGAATCCCGTCGGGCGACCGGCGGAGACGACGAGGGCGGGTACGTCGGCAGGGAGCGCCTGCTTTTTGCCGGTCGCGACCTTGTCCACCTTCTCCAGGACGTGCACGTAAAGCACCAAAGTGTCGGACTTCTTGAGTCCAGCCTCCGGCTGGGCCGCGCCAAATCCGTCGATCGGCGCAATCGCCACCAAGAGCCGCGACCCTACCCGTTGGCCCCTGAGGGACTTGATGAATCCGGCCATCGGGGTGCCCTTCTCCAGGTCCACCATCAGTGGCGTGCGGCTGCCACCGTAGGAGCTGTCGAACTGCTTGCCGGTGCGTCCGTTGTAGGCCACGAACGCGATCTTGGCCAGGTCGCTAGAGCCGAGTTTGGGACCGCTCCCCTGCTTGATGACCTTCGTCGTTGTCTTCTCGACCGAGAAATTCGCCGGAACGGTGACCTTCGGTGACTGGGCACCCCCTCCGACATCGAGCTTGTCGAGTGAAGAGCCGCCCGAACAGCCGGCCACGGCGAGCGCGAACGTCAGGACCACAGGAATGATTCGAGGCACGAATCTGAGCCTCTCACATGCTGTCAATGAGGCGCTGCACTCGTTCATCGTGCGAGCGGAACGGATCCTTGCACAGCACGGTCCGCTGGGCCTGATCGTTGAGCTTGAGGTGCACCCAGTCGACGGTGAAGTCGCGGCGGCGTTCCTGGGCCTTGCGGATGAAGTCGCCACGGAGCCGTGCGCGCGTGGTCTGCGGCGGCACGCTCTTTGCCGCGAAGACGTCCAGGTCGCGCGTGACGCGGGCAACCGCGCCGTTGCGCTCCAGCAGGTAGAACAAACCGCGATCGCGCCGAATGTCGTGATACGCGAGGTCGAGCTGCGCAATCCGTGGATCGGCCCAGCTGAGACCGTGGGTCGTCCGATACCGGTCGAGCAGCCGGTACTTGATCACCCAGTCGATCTCTCGCTCGACGATGGACAGGTCCTCGGACTCCACCGCCTTGAGCGTGCGCTCCCACAGGTCCATGGCGCGGTCGATCGTGGGTGTGTGCAGGGCATGCCGGTCGACGAACTCGGCCGCCTTCCCGAAGTACTCGGCCTGAATCTCCAGCGCTGACAGCTCGCGGCCATTGGCGAGTTGGACCTTCCGGCGCCCGGTCATGTCGTGCGAGATCTCCCGAATGGCGCGGATCGGGTTGTCCAACGTCAGGTCTCGCATGGTGACGCCGGCCTCGACCATGCGCAGGACAAGGTCGGTCGTGGCGACCTTGAGCATCGTCGTCGTCTCGCTCATGTTCGAGTCTCCGACGATGACGTGCAGGCGACGGAAGCGCTCGGCGTCGGCATGTGGCTCATCGCGGGTGTTGATGATCGGTCGTGACCTGGTCGTGGCGCTCGACACGCCCTCCCAGATGTGCTCGGCGCGCTGACTGACCGAGTACACCGGGCCGCGCGGCGACATCTGGACCTTCCCAGCGCCGGCGATGATCTGGCGCGAGACCAAGAACGGGATGAGGACGTCGGCCAGCCGGGTGAACTCGCCGCCGCGGCCAACCAGGTAGTTCTCGTGGCAGCCATAGGAGTTGCCGGCCGAGTCGGTGTTGTTCTTGAACAGGTAGATGTCGCCGTCGATGCCGTCCTCGGCGAGGCGCGACTGCGCGTCGACCATGAGGCCTTCGAGGATCCGCTCGCCCGCGCGGTCGTGCGTGACGAGGTCGACGATGTCGTCGCATTCGGGGGTTGCGTATTCCGGGTGACTACCGACGTCGAGGTACAGGCGTGCGCCGTTGCGCAGGAAGACGTTGCTGCTGCGGCCCCACGAGACGACCCGCCGGAACAGGTACCGCGCAACTTCGTCAGGACTCAGACGGCGCTGGCCCTTGAACGAGCACGTGACGCCGTACTCGTTCTCGATCCCGAAGATGCGCCGGTCCATACCGAGAGCCTACGGGCTCACGCCGCCCATCGGGGTCAAGCAAGCGCGCGCTCAACCGCTTCCGTCGACAGCCTCTTGAACTTTCGGGCCAGCGCCCGCGTGCGGTCGAGAACCGCCACTTCAAGGTCGCTCGCCGGGATGGTGCGAGGCGGCGCAGAATCCTGGCCCATCGCTTCGACCGCGAGCTTGATCGCCGCGTTCAGGTCCAGTCCTTCCGAGTAGCGGGAGGTCAAATACTCCTCGACCTTCTCGGTCTGCCCACCCATGACGCCGAAGCCGCGAATGTCGGCCACCGAACCGTCATAGGTCAGGCGATAGATCTGGTCCGCGTCGGGCGACTCGCCCACCTCTGCCACGAACAGCTCCACCTCGTAGGGCTTCTCACCCCCGGCGGAGAAGATCGTGCCGAGCGTCTGGGCGTAGGCATTGGCCAGTCCGCGGCCCGTGACGTCACGCCGGTCGTACGAGTAGCCCCGCATGTCGGCCAGCCGGACGCCGGCGATCCGCAGGTTCTCGAACTCGTTGTACCGACCGACCGCGGCAAATCCGATGCGGTCGTAGATCTCGCTGATCTTGTGCAGCGCCTTGGACGGATTCTCGGCCACGAACACCACGCCGTCGACGTACTGGACGACGGCGACGCTCCGACCCCGGGCGATGCCCTTCCGGGCAAAGTCCGCCCGGTCCTTCATCAGCTGCTCAGGCGAGACGTAGAACGGCATGGTCATGGTCGTGTCCTCAGCACTCTGTCATCAGGTCAGGGGGGCGGCCGGGCCGTCAGGTCGAACGAGGCGGGCGCCGAACACGTCGTCCGCGATGGCACCGATCTCGGCGTCGGGGATGCGGCGATAACCGTCCTGGGTGACGACGGCGACGACCGGGAAGATGCGCCGGGTCAGGTCCGGGCCGCC
>DATFFJ010000330.1:0-3992 GCA_035250065.1 Aeromicrobium sp.
ACCCGTACGCCCGAACGCGAGACGCATCCGGTCCGCTGTTGTTCTGACCATCCTCACAGTGGCCTGCATCGCGATCAGCAGTCTGCGGGTGGCGCCGTCCCTGGCCCTGACAAACGGGGGCAGCATCACGGCGCTCGGCGATCCGCTGACGGAGGACTTCGACTCCCTCGGCACTGCGGGAGCCACGTGGCTCGACAACACGACGATTCCAGGGTGGTACTCGACCCGCGCCGCCTACGTCGCGGGCACAGGATCGTCGAACACGGGCACCCTGTACAGCTTCGGCGTCGCAGGGACGAACGCTGTCACCGACCGTGCGCTCGGATCGGTGGCGTCCGGCTCGACGCTGACGGTCTATCAGGCGGCCAGGCTCACCAACAACACCGGTGCAACGATCACGTCGCTCGAGATCAGCTACACCGGTGAGCAGTGGAGAACCGGCGGCAATGCGGCTGCGCACTCGCTCACATTTCAGTACCAGGTGGCCAGTTCCGGCGTCGTGACCGGCGCGAATACACCGGCGACAGGATGGACGACACACGCGCCGTTGAGTTTCACCGGACCGATCGCGACGCCCACGGCGGCCGCGCTCGACGGCAATGCGGCAGCGAACCGCGTCGCGATTGCCGCGACACTTTCGGTGACAGTGAATCCTGGTCAGGAAATCTGGCTGCGCTGGCAGGACCCTGATGACGCGGGGAGCGACCATGGCCTTGCGATCGACGACTTCTCAGTAGTGGCGCACGGAGGGCCGGGCGACACCGCGCCAGGTGTGACCGGCACGGCACCTGCGGATTCCGCGATCAACGTCCCTGTGGCATCGACGATCGCGATCACATTCAGCGAAAGTGTCACGGCGACCGCGGGCGCGTTTTCCATCCAGTGTCCCCTCGGCGTGCCGCAGGCGTTCACCCAGTCGGCGTCACCGGCGAGCTCGTTCACACTGACGCCGGCCTCTCCGTTACCAGCAAACACCACCTGCACCGTGACAGTGGCAGCGGATCAGGTCACGGATGCGGACCTGAGCGATCCACCGAATCAGATGGCCGCCGACTTCACGTTCTCGTTTACGACGGCGTCGACACCACCGCCGGTCGCGACGAACGTGATCATCAATGAAGTTGATTCGGATACTCCCGACGCCGACGTCGCGGAGTTCGTGGAGCTTTACGACGGCGGCGCGGGCAACACGTCGCTGCACGGCCTGGTGCTCGTGTTCTTCAACGGCAGCAACGACTCGTCGTATGCGGCCTTCGATCTCGACGGCTTTTCGACCAACGCCACGGGCTACTTCACGATCGGCAACGCCGGCGTGCCGGGTGTCGTACTGACGTTCGGCGGCAACCTCCTGCAGAACGGTCAGGACGCCGTGGCGCTCTTCGCCGGCAACGCCACAGATTTCCCGAACGGCACCCTCGTCACCACAGCGAACCTGCAGGACGCCGTGGTGTACGACACGGACGACGCGGATGATGCGGGGTTGCTGGTGCTGCTGAACGCCGATCAGCCGCAGGTGAACGAGAACGGCGGCGGCAGCGGCACCACCCAGTCGAGCGGCCGCTGCCCGAATGGCGCCGGCGGCGCCAGGAACACATCCTTGTACCAGCAGGCCACACCCAGTCCTGGCGGACCGAATACCTGCGCACTGCCGCCCCAACCGAGCAACAGCATGGTCGTCATCAGCCAGGTCTATGGCGGCGGCGGCAATGCGGGCGCCACCTACCTCAACGACTTCGTCGAGCTGTACAACCGCGGTGCGCAGGCCGTCGATCTGACCGGCTGGTCGCTGCAGTACGCCTCGGCCAACGGCAGCGGCTGGGGATCCAACCTGCAGCCGCTCGGCGGCTCGATCGCGCCCGGCGAGTACCTGCTCGTGTCACTCGGATCCGGTGGACCGGAAGGCGCGTCGTTGCCGGCGGCCAACATCACCGGCCTCATCAATATGGGCGCGGCGAGCGGCAAGATTGCGCTGACGAATGCCTTCGACGAGCTCGTCGGCAACTGCCCGCTCGGTGATGCGCGCCTGATGGATCTGGTGGGTTACGGCACCGCGGATTGCCGCGAAGGCACCACAACGGCGCCAGGCGGCAGCAGTACGGCATCGATGCTCCGCCTGGGCAATGGCGCTACCGACACCGATCGCAACGGCAGCGACTTCGTGTTGTCATTGCCCAGCCCGCGCCGTACTGCGCCTATTGTCGAGCTCGGGCCGCTGGTGCTGCTGAGCGATCCGCGCAAGAACGGCATCAACGCACCTCGAGACGCGACACTGGTCATCACGTTCACGGAAGCCGTCGATGTCGTCGGCGCGTGGTTCGACATTTCGTGCGCGGTGACCGGCCAGCACAACAGCGCGACGTTCGCGGGCGGCGGCCAGCAGCACTCCATCACGCCGAACGTGGACTTCGCCGCGGGTGAACAGTGCACCGTCACGCTCTTCAGGAATCAGATCCACGACCAGGACCTGGACGATATCGCGCCCGACACGGATACGCTGCCGGCCGACCATGTGTTCGCGTTCACGGTGGCAACGGGCACCCCGCCGCCGTACCCGGCCACCGAGCATCTGGCGATGGGCAATCCGAGCGGCGCGACGCCGGATCTCGGCAATCCTGCGAACTTCCTGATGCAGAAGCCGGAGTACACCCTGTCGTATCACCGTGGCCTCGGCCGCCCGAACTGGGTGAGCTGGCACCTGTCTGACGAATGGATCGGGACGCTGACGCGTGTCGACACATTCCGCCCCGATCCGCGTGTGCCGCCGGACTGGTATCGCGTGCAGGCGTTCGACTTCACCAACAGCGGGTTCGATCGCGGCCACATGGTGCCCAACGCAGACCGTGACAAGGAAACGTCCATCCCGATCAATCAGGCGACCTTCCTGATGACCAACATGCTCGCGCAGGCGCCTGACAACAACCAGGGCCCCTGGGCGGCCCTCGAGAACTATCTGAGGACGCTCCTGCCCTCGGACGAGATCTACATCGTCGCGGGCGGCGCTGGCACAGGCGGAACCGGATCCGAGGGCGGCCTGACCATGACGCTCGCGAACGGCCACGTCACGGTACCGGCGTTCACCTGGAAAGTGGCGCTCGTCATTCCAAAGGGCTTCAGCGATGTCTCGCGCGTCAGCTGCTCGTCGCGGACGATCGCCGTCATCATGCCGAACGTGCAGGGCATCCGGGCCGATCCGTGGGAGAACTACCTGACCACCGTCGATGCCGTGGAGGTGCTGACGGGCTACAACCTCTTCTCCGAGCTGCCGCAGGCGATTCAGACGTGTGTTGAGGCCGGCGTCAATGGGAACAATCCGCCGCTGGATGAGACCCCGCCCAGCATCACCATCGCGTCGCCGTCTGCAGTGACGTACGTCGTTGGGCAAACGGTGATCGCGAACTACTCGTGCAGCGACATCGGCTCCGGACTCGCCACGTGTGCCGGACCCGTCCCGAGCGGACAGGTGATCTCCACGTCAGTGCCCGGTGCGGGCGTCTTCACCGTGACTGCATCCGACATCGCTGGAAACACCACGAGCCGGAGCGTCTCGTACAGCGTCGGCTACAGCATCTGCGCGCTCTACGACCAGACAAAGGCACACAAAGCCGGCAGTACGGTGCCTATCAGGCTGCAGGTCTGCAACAACAGCGGCACGAGCGTGTCATCGCCGGCCATCAGTGTTGTCGCTACCGGCGTGGTACGGCTCGCTGACAACGTGCCCGGTGTCCTGGAGGATTCCGGCAAAGCCAATCCCGACAACCAGTTCAGGTTCGTCCCGGCCGGCGGCGGCGCCTACGTGTTCAACCTGAGCACGAAGGGTCTCGCGCCGGGCACGTACGCGCTCGTGTTCATGGTCGCCAGCGATCCCACGCCGCATACGGTGCAGTTCCAGGTGAGGTGACCTGGCGTTGCTATTTCACATTCGCAGATCTGATTTGCCGAATTCGTAATTGGTAATTGGTAAATGGTAATTGGTAAATGGCAAATGAATCTCT
>DATFFJ010000331.1:0-6914 GCA_035250065.1 Aeromicrobium sp.
CACCACCGCCTACCTGAACCTCGATACGGCAGCGCGGCCGATCGCTCAGCGCGCCCGGGCGACTCGGCGCCAGGCAGCAAGCCAGAAGACCTCACAGGCGAGGTCCTGTAGATACATGGCACTGATGCGGCCCTTCGGCACGTAGACGGCATCGATGGCACCGAGCGTTCCAGCCACGCCCATCCCGAGGACGCGCGCGATGCGAAGTTCGTCATCCGACCGTGCCGCAAGCTGAGCGGCCCCGGCCGTCACCAGCAGGCCGCCAACGGTACGTGTTAGCCACTTGTCGACCTTCGGCCCGTACACCGCCTCGAAGCTGGCCATGCTGACCAGCGGCCACAAGCCGCCGACCACATTGAACAGCCCCTGCGCGACGGCAACATTGCGGACGGTCCCCAGTGGCTTGGCCATATCCGAACCTCGCATCGCGCGTCCCCGATTCACCGGAGGGATTACCCGTCGTCACCCGAGGAACTACCCGTCCCAGGCGAAGGGCATGCGACGTGGACGCCTAGACCAAGCCGAGCACTCCGGCCTCGTGAACGTGGCCTGGAGGCCGAGGCTGCATGGTCCTGTCGGGCGTGGGGTAGACGCACCTGGCGGCAACGCACGGTTGTCGCAAGGAAGGGCGGAGGCAACCATGAGCGAAGGAGCGTTCGAGGCTCTGGGCGAGAACGTGCAGGGACACATGAAAGAGGCCGCCGGCAAGATGACCGGTGACGAGGAGTTGGAAGCTGAGGGGGCGCGACAGCAGGCCGAAGCTGACCGCGTCGAGCAGGACGAGACCGAGACAAACAGCGACGGAAGCGTCTAGCCACTGTTCGAGTCCCTGGGGTGCACGAGTCCCCGGGGTGCGCGCAAGACGGCCCGAGCGTTGCTCAGCGGCCGCACGCTCATCCGCCGCTAAGGTTTCAGGGTGAGCTCAACACACGGCCGGATCTTCCTGTCCCGCATCGTCGGGCAGGGTGTTTTCGACCCTGCGGGCGATCCGGTGGGCAAGCTTCGCGACGTCGTTGTCGCCGTGCGCACTGACCGCCAGCGACCACGTGTCGTCGGCTTGGTGGTCGAAGTTCTCGGCCGCCGACGCGTGTTCCTCCCGATCACCCGGGTCACCTCTCTGGACTCCGGCCAGGTCATCACCACCGGGGTCTTGAACCTGCGCAAGTTCGAGAAACACCACGCCGAAACACTGGCAATCCACGAGCTCTTCGACCGTGCCGTCAGCTTCGGCGAGGACCGTCGCGGGACGGTCTATGACCTGTCGATGGTTCAAGACTCACGGCACGACTGGCACATTGCCGATGTCGCTGTCCACGAGGGATCCACGCGGTTCGGCCGCCGTGGCCAGACCCATGTCCTCGACTGGAGCGAGGTGACCGGCTTGGCCACCGTCGATTCCGCGCAGGGCGCAACACACCTGCTCGCAACCATGCACGAGATGCGTCCGGCCGACCTCGCCAACGCCTTGGCCGACCTCACGCCGATGCGCCGCCAGCAGGTTGTCAAGGAGCTCGGCGACGAGCGGCTGGCCGACGTCCTCGAAGAGCTGCCGGACACCATTCAGGTGGAGCTGCTGCTCGTCCTCGACCAAGAGCGCGCCGCCGATGTCCTGGAGGAGATGGATCCCGACGACGCGGCCGACCTACTCGGCGAGCTTCCGCAAGCCACCTCAGACCGGTTGCTGGCCATGATGGAGCCCGAGGACGCTGAGGACGTCCGCCGACTCCTCACCTACGAAGAGCGCACAGCGGGCGGGATGATGACGCCCGAGCCGGTCATCGTGGGACCGGAGGCGACCATCGCCGAGGCGCTCGCCCGCATCCGCAACAGCGACCTCAGTCCGGCCTTGGCATCCATGGTCTACGTCTGCCGTCCACCCTTGGAGACGCCCACCGGCCGCTTCCTCGGCGTCGTCCACTTCCAGCGCCTGCTTCGGGAGCCGCCCTCGAATCTGGTTGGCGGCCTGATCGACGCCGACATCGAATGGCCTCGGGCGGACGCCACGCTGGAACAGGTGGCCAGCCAGCTGGCGTCCTACGACCTCGTGGCGCTGCCGGTGGTCGACGAGGGGTCGCACCTGCTGGGTGCGGTCACGATCGACGACGTGCTCGACCATCTGCTGCCCGAAGGCTGGCGAGAGAACGAGGTCCGGGCGGTGACCACCCATGGCTGAACGCGCACGCCTCGATCAGCCGAGCGACCGCCGACGCACCTTCCGGCCCCCGTCCGACACCGATCGGCTCGGACGGTTTGCCGAGTCGTTCGCTCGGTTCATGGGTACAGCGCGGTTCTTGGGTTGGATGACGGTGTTCGTCGCGGTCTGGGTGGTCTGGAACGCCCCCGGCGGACCGGACCGGGCGCGCTGGGATGAGTACCCCTTCATCTTCCTGACGCTGATGCTCTCGCTGCAGGCGTCGTACGCGGCGCCGCTGATCCTGTTGGCACAGAACCGGCAGGAAGCGCGTGACCGGGTCCAGCAGAAGCAGGATCGCGAAGCAAACGCCCAGTCGCATGCCGACATGGAGTTCCTCGCCCGAGAGGTGGCCAGCCTGCGGCTTGGCCTGGGCGAGGTGGCCACCCGTGACTTCCTGCGCTCGGAACTTCGCGCGCTGCTGGAGTCCCTCGAGCGGGCGGACGGCGACGGCGACGAGTCATCCTGACCCGCCCCGTACGATGGAGGGCATGCCCGCCCCCACTGTCGAATTGGTTCGCGAAGCGCTCGCGAAGGTCAATGACCCCGAGATCAAGCGCCCGATCACCGAGCTCGGCATGGTGGACGACGTTGTCGTGGACGGGTCCTCGATCACCGCAAAGATCCTGCTGACCGTCGCCGGCTGCCCGATGAAGGAGCGCCTGACCGGCGACGTCACGCAGGCCATCGCCGCCGTCGCGCCGGACGCCGAGATCTCGGTCGAGCTCGGCGTCATGACCGACGAGCAGCGCAAAGACATGCAGACGAACCTGCGCGGCGGCGTGGCCCAGAAGGAGATCCCGTTCGCCCAGCCCGGGTCGCTGACCAAGGTCTTCGCGATTGCCTCCGGCAAGGGTGGTGTCGGCAAGTCGTCGGTCACCGTCAACCTCGCCATCGCGATGGCCAATCGCGGCCTCAAGGTCGGCCTGATCGATGCCGACATCTACGGCCACTCGATCCCGGACATGCTGGGCGTCGGCGACAGTCGACCCACACAGGTCGAGGACATGATCATGCCGGTGCCCGTGCAGACCCCGTCCGGCACGGACATCCGCGTGATCAGCATCGGCATGCTCAAGCCGCGCAAGGACCAGGTCGTCGCGTGGCGCGGCCCGATGCTCGACCGTGCGCTCGTCCAGATGCTCAGCGACGTCTACTGGGGTGACTTGGACGTTCTTCTGCTGGATCTTCCGCCGGGTACCGGCGACATGGCCATCAGCCTCGGACAGCACCTGCCCAACGCCGAGGTGGTCGTCGTGACCACGCCTCAGTCGGCCGCCGCCAGCGTCGCCGAGCGGGCCGGCACGATGGCCTCGATGCTGCATCAGCGGGTCGTCGGCGTCGTGGAGAACATGTCGTACCTGGACACCGGAGACGGCCAGCGGCTTGAGGTCTTCGGATCGGGTGGCGCCCGACAGGTCGCCGCCACGCTCAGTGACCGCTTCGGCTACGAGGTCCCCCTGCTTGGCGAGATTCCACTGGACCCGAAGCTGCGCGAAGGCGGCGACACCGGCCGCCCGATCGTGGCCACCCACCCTGACGCAGAAGCCACGAAGGCGCTCCAAGAAGTCGCTGACCAGCTCACCGGGCGCTCCCGCGGCCTCGCCGGGATGCAGCTGGGCTTGTCACCGGCCGGGCGGTAGGAACGCCCCCGATGTTCGGCATGGGGTGGTCGGAGATCCTGTTGATCGGGATCGTCGGCGTCCTGGTGTTTGGTCCGGACAAGCTGCCTGAGTTCGCCCGTCAGTCGGCACGATTCCTCCGCACCGTCCGCCGCATGGCGCAAGACGCAAAGGACGACCTCGGCCGGGAGCTTGGGCATGACCTGTCCGCCCTGGAGCTGCGGGACCTCGACCCGCGCGAAGTGGTCCGACGGACCATCCTCGAAGATTCCCCCGCAGCGATTCCCACGCCGCCGCCAGCGTCCGAGCTGCCTGGAGTATCTGGCGACCGCCCGCCGGTGGATCCAGACGCGACCTAGCCGCTCGTTACGGCCAGGAACTCATCCGCACCAGACCGGAACGGACACGGTCGAGGGTCGTCGGCTCCTCCGGCGGCGCCGGCAGATCCTCGAGAAGTTGAGCCAGACGCTGATCGGGCAAGTTGCTGACGACGGTGTAGACCATCCCGTCGGAGTCCCAGGTGACGATACGCGGCCGCCCCTCGCGGACCCACCTCAGCCGGTCAGCGATGAGGTGCCGCTCGAACGTCTTCACCGCGGCATCATCCAACGTCCCGACCTGCTCGAAAAGCAGGACGGACTCGCCGTGGCCGACGTAGACCTGGGCCACGACTTCGTGATCCTCATGGAGGTGTCCGTCAACCCGGATGAAGCCGGGGCCGATGCGTTCCTGGCTCGGCCAGCCGGAATCATCCAATTCGTCCAAGTCGGCAGATGACAAGTGGCGCCGCGGCGTGCTGACCGACGATGCCAACGTGGCAAACCGGTCGAACGCCGGTTGCACCGGATCAGCGGCGCGGGTGGATGGGGCCAGCGCGTAGGCAGCAGCAACGACGACGAGGGACGCCCCGACGAGCACCATGGCCGCACCGACCACACTGGGCACGAGGCTGTACGTCCGGCCTGGCGACTTCGGGACGTCCTCAAGCGACGCGAGCAGCGTCGGCGGCGGCACCGGATTCGTCGAGCCTCCGATGCGCGCTTTGAGTGCGCGCTGCTGCTCCAGCAAGTGCCGGCAGCGTCCGCAGTCCGCGAAGTGCGCCTCCGCCTTGCTCGCCGCGTCGGGTGGGAGCTGGCCGTCGACGTAGGCGGCTATCTCTTCCCGAAGGTGAGCCATCAGATGCCGACCGGGCCCAAGAACCTCGTTCGGCCGCGCGACGGAGCGCGGTGCGCCAATGCGTCTCGCAACTGCATGCGGCCTCGATGGATGCGGGAACGCACCGTTCCGACCTTGACGCCGAGCACGTCGGCGATCTCGTCATAGGACAAGCCTTCGATGTCGCAGAGCACGACGGCAACGCGGAACTTCTCCGGCAGGGAGGCCAACGCGGCCTCGACATCGGGGTCGAAGCCAGCGTCGTGGACCGCGTCCTCCGGCAGCACGTCGCTGCCGAGAAGCTGGCTTTCGGCGCCCTCGGCAAACCCGTCCATCCGGATGCGAGCAGCCCGCCGCGCGCGGTCGAGGAAGAGATTCGTCGTGATCCGATGCAGCCAGCCAGCGAAGTTGCCGGGCTCGAATGAGTCGAGCGAGCGGAACACCCGGACGAAGACGTCCTGGGTGAGGTCTTCGGCGTCCTGGCGGTTGCCGGTCAGACGGTAGGCAAGTCGGTACACCCGAGCCGAGTGCTCGGCCACGATCGCGGCCCACTCTGCGGATCGCTCCGACAGCACCGACGGGGAAAGCCCCGAAATGAGTCCTGAAATAAGCACTGTGTCCTCCGAGTCGGTCACTGCTTGCTCAGTCATGGTGTGCACTGCCCTTCAGGACCGATTGTCGGCCATCTGACGTTGTAAACGATCAAAACGCGGGTTGTGTTCCGCAAACCGCACGGTCATCTTCATCACACTATGCTGAGGCGAAGCCCAGGTCCGGCTGTGAGGAAGCCCAGAAAGAGGAACCGGTCATCACCAACGCAGAGAGCCTCTCCTTCGTGGAGGCGTACGTTCCCGAAGATTCGCTTCTGGCCGCCGCACGGCAACGCGGGAATGACGTGGGTGCCGTCCCCATCGGGGCCGCGTCTGGTGCCGCGCTCCAGTTCCTCGCGTCAGTCCTTGGCGCGAAGCAGGTCGCTGAGTTCGGCACGGGCGCCGGAGTTTCCGGACTCTGGCTGCTCCGCGGCCTGACGCCCGACGGCGTTCTCACCAGCATTGATCGCGAGGCCGAGCACCAGCGTCTCGCCCGCGAGACGTTCACCGAAGCCGGCATCGCCCCCCAGCGGTTCCGCCTGATCACCGGATCGGCGCTCGATGTCGCGCCGCGGCTCAACAGCGGCGGCTACGACCTGGTGTTCATCGACGGCGACAAGACCGAGTACAGCGAGTACCTCGCCGAGGCCAAGCGGCTGGTGCGACCTGGAGGCGTGATCGCGTTCGACAACGCGCTGTGGCACGACCGGGTCGCCGACCCGAGCCAACGCGACCCCGACACCTCGGCCATCCGCGATCTGCTGCGCGCAGTGTCGGACGACGACGACCTGCTTCCCCTGCTCCTGCCGACTGGAGACGGTCTGCTGGTGGCTCAGCTGGCCAGCGACGCCAGCTAGGACTCAGTCCAGCCTGGAGGACGGCTCGAATCCTGCCCCGCCCTCGGCCACAGCGACAACCTCGCATGGCTCGATCAGGCTCGGGGCACGCCCGAGGATCTTGCTCACCGGTGAGTCAGCGGCACCGGCGGAGAAGCCGGATTCGAACTCGGCTCGCGCCGCGGCGTCGGCGAAGACGTACGTCCCCTCGAACCATTCACCGGGACGCGCCCGCCAGGTCTTGAACTTCAAGCCGGCCAGCGCACTGAAACGGGCGTGCGAAACGTCGTCGACGTAGTCGCGGAGTTCGTCAAGCGCCTCTCCCGGGGCGTCCGCCAGCGACCACCGAACCGTCAGCCCGCGCATACGATGTAACGCCCGTGCTCTACGAGCGATCCGGCTTTGCCGGTCGCGTTATCGATTCGAGGTTTGCTTGGGCTGTTGCCGGACGGGCGAAGCCCGGCTGCCGGCGACGAATTCAGGCTAGTCCTCGTCGGAGGAAGCTGACGCCATGCCGGCG
>DATFFJ010000332.1:0-2007 GCA_035250065.1 Aeromicrobium sp.
CATGACGTCCAGGATCACGACATCGAATGCGCCTGCGGCGTTGGCCAGGTGACCGAGCGCCTTCTCCCCGTCGCCGGTAACCGTGACGTCGTGCCCGTCGGCTTCGAGATTGAAGCAGAGGCCCTGCGCCAGATGATGCTCGTCCTCGACCAGCAGGATGCGAGACATGAACGTGCGCCGGCCGGCGTCAGGACCGCGACAGCCGCGGCAGTTCCACGGTGAACGTCGAGCCCTTGCCCTCGCCTTCGCTCGCGGCGAACACTCGCCCGCCGTGCTGCTTCACGATCGACCGGACGATGTAGAGGCCGAGGCCGGTGCCCTTGACTTTGTAGCCGCGCGATTGGAAGCGGTAGAAGCGGTTGAAGATGCGCTTCAACTGCGAGCGCGGGATGCCGACGCCGCGATCCTTGACGCGGACCCACACCGTATCTGGAGCCGGGGCCGCGACCTCGAGCGCCACGTGGATGTCGTCGCCGGAGTATTTCACGGCGTTGTCGACCAGGTTGGACAGCACAGTGCGCAGCTCGTCGACGTCGCCATCGACCAGCAGACCCGACGGTGCCGGCGTTGCCACCGACAGCGTCATCGTCTGGTCCGGCAGGTGGTGGCGCCGCTGCGCGGTTTCGATCACTTCGGTGGCCAACGCGGCGATGTCCACCGGTGCCCGGTGCTGCAGCGCCGCGCGCTGGCCGGCGATGCCTGCCTTCAGGACCTGCTCCACGGTCCGCTGCAGCCGATCGGCATCGGACAGCATCACGTTGTAGAACTCGCGGCGCTGCGACTCGGTGACCTCCCGCGCCTGAAGCGTCTCGAGATACAGGCGAATCGACGCCAGCGGCGTCTTCAGTTCGTGGGTGACAGCGTTGATGAACGCGTCGTGCTGGTCGTTGCGTCGCATTTCGCGCACGAGAAACACCGTGTAGACAATGATGCCGGCAATGATCAGGACGAACGCGAGAATGCCGAGGACGAGCGGGAGAACGCGCCGGCCGTTGACGAGGATCCAGCCGACGTTGAGCGAAACCGCTGCGGCGACGAGGACAACGCAGAGGACAACGAAGGCGATGGTTGCGGTATTACGCCGCGTCACCAGCAAATTCTAGCCACGAAGCCACGAAGACACGAAGCAAGAACCGACGGCGTCCGGGTTTCTTCGTGATTTCGTGCCTTCGTGGCTGGCTTTTAGTCTGCGAGTACAGGTTCTGCAACCGTAATGTCGACGGCGTCGTTGGTCTGCTGCGGCATCTTCTTGGTCTCCGCCAGCGACGCGACCCTGACGTCCCACGCCAGGCCGAGCGCCTTCAGCGTGCTGATGCCGATCCAGTTGACGTCGAATTCGTACCACGCCAGGCCGTGGCGGGCCGACACCGGGTGGGCATGGTGGTTGTTGTGCCAGCCCTCGCCGAACGTCAGCGCTGCGACCCACCAGTTGTTCGTCGAGTCGTCGCGGGTCTTGAAGCGGCGGGAGCCCCAGAGGTGCGTCGCCGAGTTGACCAGCCAGGTGCAGTGCAGGCCGAAGGTGGTGCGGAAGAACACGGCCCAGAGCACGTAAGGGATGCCGCCGAAGGCGAGGAACGCGAGACCGACGACCACCTGCGGTACCCAGTGCCACGAGGTGAGCGCGACGTGGAAGGGATCCTTGCTGAGGTCCGGCACGTAGCGGCGGAGCACCTCGGTGTCGTGGTGCATCGCCTTGCCGGTGAAGATCCAACCCATGTGGGCCCAGTAGGTGCCCTCGCGCGGCGAGTGCGGATCGCCCTCGTGATCGGAGTGCTGGTGGTGGATGCGGTGGGTCGCGACCCAGAAAATCGGACCGCCTTCGAGGGCCAGCGTGCCGCAGGTGGTGAGGAAGTACTCCACCCACTTATAGGTCTTGTAGCCGCGGTGGGTCAGGAGCCGGTGATAGGCCATCCCGATCCCCATCGACCCGGCGACGAACCACATCAGCACGGCTGCGAGGATCGCGCCGGCGTCGATGTAGAAGAAGGCTGCGATCGCGCCGACGTG
>DATFFJ010000333.1:0-5904 GCA_035250065.1 Aeromicrobium sp.
TTAGCGACGCCTCGTCGGGGGTACGCGCACGGTATGACTGCCCAAGCCTCGAGCGCCGCACCGTGGATTCCCGAGGGCCGCTCACTCGCGCGGCTCCGGTCGGCCGCCGAGGACTGCCGAGGCTGCGAGCTGTGGCGCGACACGACCCAGACCGTCTTCTCGGCGGGTCCGCGCAACGCGGCCATGATGCTGATCGGCGAGCAGCCCGGAGATGTCGAGGACCGTGAGGGAGAGGTATTCGTCGGTCCAGCAGGTCGGATCCTCGACGAGGCGCTCGAACGCGCCGGCATCCAGCGTGAGTCGGTCTACCTCACGAACGCCGTCAAGCACTTCCGGCACGAGAACCGCGGCAAACGGCGCATCCACCAGAAGCCGGCCGTCGGCCACATCGTCGCCTGCCAGCCTTGGCTGGCGGCGGAGTTGGAGTTCGTCCACCCGGCTGTGGTCGTTGCGATGGGTACTGTCGCGGCTCGGTCCGTCGTCGGGCGCAACGTCAAGATCAACGACGAGCGCGGACGCTGGTTGAACGAGGCTCCGGCCCTGGTGGGTCCCGACACCGCCGTGATGGTGACCTCGCACCCATCCGCCGTGTTACGGCTACGCGGCCTCGATGATCCGGGCCTGGCACGGGGCGAGATGAATGCCTTGGTGCGTGACCTTCGACGCGCGGCCCGTGGGCTGTAGCCCTCAGGTGCCTCGCGTGCGCTCCACCCAGTAGGCGCCGGCGGTCAGCAAGCCGTAGGCAGCCAAAGCAGTGACCGCGAACTGGGCTGTGGAGCCCGGTGTCGGTCCAAAGTTCGAGTACACCTGCAGCAGCACCATGGCTCCTACGAGGATCCAGGCCCGCACGCGGACTTGGGGTCCCGCGCTGCGAGCGTAGAACCAGGCAGCGAGCACCAGGAGCAGGATCTCGAGGGCAAGTCCAATCGCCAGGTGGTTCCACAGGCCGAGGCCGACCTTCGTGGGCCCGGCGACGATCGGAAGGTCCGGAGTGTGCATGACGAGGTCGAGCAGCCAGTGCGAGAAGCTGGCCAGCCAGAGAAGCCCCAGGCCACCGGCGCTACGGGCGGCCGGGAACGCCACTGCGACGAGGGCGGCGAAGATCGCCGACATCACCGTTGCGCCGAGCAGTCCGTGCGTGTACGGCATGTAATACAGGTCGAGCGGGTTGGACTCCGTGAACCCCGGAATGATGCGGACCTTCTCGATGCCGAGCAGAACGAGCACCATGAATCCGAAGTCCAGCCATTGGACGGCGACGAACCAGATCCAAAGCGGCAAGTCGACGGTGCTGCGGCGGGCGACGAGAGAGACGCTGTAGTGGCCAACGAACATGCGGGAACCCTAGGGGAGTACCAAGGGAATAACGACGGTCGTTGAACGTTGAACTAACTCGACCGACCCGAGGAGCATGAGATGCCGGCTGTGACCCCTGCTGACTGGACCGTTCTGCCACGCACCGTCGCCGCCCGTCCGGACGCCGAGGACCGCGCACCCATCAGTGTCACCACGGCACCGCGCGGCTACGAGGGTGAGGGTTTCCCGGTGCGCCGGGCGTTCGCCGGAGTCGACGCGCGGCATCTTGACCCGTTCATCCACCTCGACCAGATGGGCGAGGTCGAGTACGCGGCGGGCGAGCCGAAGGGCACGCCGTGGCATCCGCACCGCGGCTTCGAGACGGTCACCTACATGATCGACGGCGTCTTCGACCATCAGGACAGCCATGGTGGCGGGGGTTCCATCACCGACGGCGACACGCAGTGGATGACCGCGGGGAGCGGCTTGCTGCACATCGAGGCTCCGCCAGCGTGGATGGTCGCCAAGGGTGGCCTGTTCCACGGACTCCAGCTGTGGGTCAACCTGCCGAAGCGCAGCAAGTGGCTGCCGCCCCACTATCAGGACATTCGCTCCAGCCAAGTCGGCTTGGGCGCTTCACACGACGCCGGCGCGCTCATCCGGGTCATTGCCGGTGAGGTCGACGGCATCGAGGGCCCAGGCAGCACCCACACACCGATGACGATGGTCCACGCCACCGTATTGCCCGGAGCCGAGCTGACGATTCCGTGGCGCACGGACTTCAACGCGCTGGTGTACGTCATGAACGGGGATGGCTATGTGAGCAGGGAACACCGGCGCATCGGCACCGGCCAGCTCGCTGTGCTCGGGCACGGCGAGACGATCACCGTCGGTGCGGATCAGGTCCAGGAAGGCCGCCATCCAGCGCTGGATGTGGTGATCCTCGGCGGTGAACCGATCCGCGAGCCAATCGCGTGGGCCGGGCCGTTCGTCATGAACACCCGCGCCGAGGTGCTCCAGGCCTACGAGGATTTCCAGAAGGGCAGATTGGGGACGATCCCAACGGTTCCGCACGCGCACGTCCACGGCGAGTATCCGGGGAACTAGCCGGAATCACGTGAACGGGTGAGGCCGGTGGGACGGAATGGGGCTCACGCGGCAGGGGCTTGTCACACTAGGCTTTCCGCATGGTGGACCAAACTGGACAGCCCCGATACGTCGGGGCGATAGATCAAGGGACAACAAGCACTCGCTTCATGGTGTTCGACCACGATGGTCGCGAGATCGCACGACATCAGCTCGAGCATGATCAGATCCTTCCGGCCGCGGGCTGGGTCGAGCATGACGCGGCGCAGATCTGGGAACGGACTCAGTCGGTGGTCACGGCCGGCCTGCGGACCGCCGGGATCAGCGCTGCAGACTTGGCGGCGGTGGGGATCACCAATCAGCGCGAGACCACCGTGGTGTGGAACCGCGCCACGGGCGAGCCTTACGCCAACGCCATCGTCTGGCAGGACACCCGGACGGACGAGTTCGTCCAGCGGTTGGATGCCGACGGCCAGGGCGACCTCATTCGAAAGCACGCTGGGCTTCCGCCGGCGGCGTACTTCTCCGGCGGCAAGCTCGCCTGGCTGCTGGAGAACGTCCCCGGCTTGCGCGCCGACGCGGAGGCTGGCGACGCACTGTTCGGGACGATGGACACGTGGCTGATCTGGAACCTCACCGGCGAACACGTCACCGACGTCACCAACGCCAGCCGCACGATGCTGATGAACTTGGAGACGCTCGACTGGGATGACGAGCTCCTCGGCATCTTCGGTGTGCCGCGCGAGATGCTGCCGCGCATCGCCTCCTCGTCCGAGATCTATGGCACGACCAAGGAGTCTGGGCCGTTCGAGGCTGAGGTCCCCGTCGCCGGCGACCTCGGTGACCAGCACGCCGCACTGGTCGGCCAAGCCTGTTTCGAGCCAGGGACGCTCAAGAACACGTACGGCACCGGCAACTTCCTTGTGCTCAACACCGGCGAGAAGATCGTGCGATCGTCGCGCGGCCTGTTGTCCACCGTCGGTTACAAGTTCGGCGACGCACCGGCGGTTTACGCGCTCGAAGGCTCGATCGCGGTCACCGGCTCGGCCGTCCAATGGCTGCGGGACCAGCTGGGCATCATCGAGCACTCCGCGGACGTCGAACTGCTGGCCATGAACGTGCCCGACAACGGCGGTATCGCCTTCGTCCCGGCGTTCTCAGGACTTTTTGCTCCCTATTGGCGGCCCGATGCGCGAGGCGCGATCGTCGGTTTGTCCCGGTTCAACACCAAGGATCATCTGGCCCGCGCGACACTCGAGGCGATCTGCCACCAAAGCGCCGACGTGGTCGCGGTCATGGTTGAGGAGGCTGATCTCGAACTCACCGAGCTCAAGGTCGATGGCGGGATCACGCAGAACATCCTGTGCATGCAGATCCAGGCGGACCTGCTCGGTGTCGACGTCATCCGGCCCAAGGTGGCCGAGACGACGGCGCTCGGTGCCGCGTACGCCGCCGGGTTGGCTGTCGGCTTCTGGAAGAACACCGACGAGCTGGCGGCCAACTGGGCCGAAGACCGGCGGTGGGCGCCGGCGATCGACCAGGAGGCGCGAGATGGCGCCCGGGACCAGTGGGCCAAGGCAATCGAACGATCACTGGGCTGGGTGTAACGGTTCTGTTGGCGCGCGTTTGACAGACTGCTCCCATGCGTTCGGTTGCCCTGTCCCCGCAGAACCGTCAAGCTGCGCTCGACGCGATGCGCGCCGAACCGTTGGACATCCTGGTGGTGGGCGCCGGCGTCGTCGGAGCGGGCATCGCACTAGACGCCGCCACCCGCGGCCTCAGCGTCGGCCTGGTCGAGGCGCGCGACTTTGCGTCCGGGACATCCAGTCGATCGAGCAAGCTCATCCACGGCGGATTGCGCTACCTCGAGATGCTCGATTTCCGGCTCGTCGCCGAGGCTCTGGGGGAGCGAGCCTTGCTGCTGGAGAAGCTGGCACCCCATTTGGTGCGGCCAGTGCCGTTCGTCTATCCGCTGACGCACTACGGCTGGGAACGGCTGTACGCCGGCTCGGGCGTCCTGCTCTACGACACGATGGGATATCTGTCCGGCCGGTCGCGCGGTGTGCCGCGTCATCGCCATCTGACCCGCCGCGGAGCGCGGCGCATCATTCCCTCGCTCCGTCACGACGCCATGACCGGCGCGATCTACTACTTCGACGGGCAGGTCGATGACGCCCGGCACACGATGTTTCTGTCGCGGACGGCGGCGGCCTACGGCGCACATGTGGCCAGCCGCACCCGCGTCACAGCGCTTCGGCGAGAAGGAGACCGCGTCACCGGCGCTCGGGTCAGCGACCTTGAGACCGGCGACGAGTTCGACATCGCGGCCCGGCAGGTCATCAACGCGACGGGTGTGTGGACCGACGAAACCCAGGCACTGGCTGGTGAGCGCGGGCAGTTCCACGTGCGCGCGTCCAAGGGCGTTCACCTCGTCGTCCCGCGCGACCGGATCCGTGGTGAGGCCGGCCTGATCCTGAAGACCGAGAAGTCGGTGCTGTTCGTCATCCCGTGGGACCGGCACTGGATCATCGGCACAACCGACACCGACTGGAACCTGTCGAAGGACCACCCGGCGGCGAGCGTCAAGGACATTGACTACCTGCTTGACCACGTCAACAAGGTCTTGGTTGAACCTCTGACGCACGAGGACGTTCAGGGTGTCTACGCCGGCCTCCGCCCGCTTCTGGCTGGCGAGGATGCATCGACCAGCCAGCTCAGCCGGGAACACGCCGTCTCGACGGCGGTCAAAGGACTCACCGTCATCGCCGGTGGCAAGTACACGACCTATCGCGTCATGGCGAAGGACGCCGTCGATGCGGCGGTCACCCAGCTGGCGTCGTCGCTCGAGCGGCGCGTTCCCGAGTGCTGCACCGAGGACGTGCCGCTCCTCGGTGCCGATGGCTACGAGGCGCTGTGGAACCAGCGGCAGAAGCTCGCGCACGAGAGTGGGCTGGGCATTGGCCGCATCGAGCACCTGCTCAAGCGGTACGGCTCCCTCGTCACCGAGATCCTCGACCTCATCGCCGAGCGACCCGACCTCGGCAAGCCGCTGGCCGGCGCGGACGACTACTTGCGTGCGGAGATCGTGTATGCGGCCACCCACGAGGGCGCGCGCCACCTCGGCGACACGCTGACCCGGCGCACCCGCATCTCCATCGAGTACTTCGACCGCGGCACGAACGTCGCCGAGGAAGTCGCCGACTTGATGGGTGAGGTCCTTGGGTGGAGCGCCGAACAGCGAGTCCTCGAGGTGGACCACTACCTCAAGCGAGTCGAGGCCGAGCGGGAGAGCCAGACCATGCCCGACGACGAGACAGCCGATGCTGCCCGCATGGGCGCCGCCGACGTGGTTCCGGTCGTGCGTGAGGTGCCGGTCAAGCGGGCCCGTAAGGCCCCAGCCAAGAAACCCGTTTCGTGATGGCCATCCGAGATTTCGACTACGAGCCGGTCGGATGGGTGCGGGGTTCGCTGCGCATCGTGGGGTCGGCCCTGGCGGCGGTTCTCGTGGTGTTGGTCCTCTCC
>DATFFJ010000334.1:0-3209 GCA_035250065.1 Aeromicrobium sp.
TCATCCCCGGCCGGGGCGCCTGGCTGGAGTTCGAGGTCGACAAGAAGAACACCGTCTACGTCCGCATCGACCGGAAGCGCAAGCAGCCGGTGACCGTGCTGCTCAAGGCGCTCGGCTGGACCAACGAGCAGATCACCGAGCGCTTCGGCTTCTCGGAGATCATGATGTCCACCCTCGAGAAGGACAACACCGCAGGCACCGACGAGGCGCTGCTGGACATCTACCGCAAGCTGCGACCGGGCGAACCGCCGACCAAGGAGTCCGCGCAGACCCTGCTGGAGAACCTGTTCTTCAAGGAGAAGCGCTACGACCTGGCCCGCGTCGGCCGCTACAAGGTCAACAAGAAGCTCGGCGTGCACGTAGGGGAGCCGATCACCAGCTCGACGCTGACCGAAGAGGACGTCGTCGCCACCATCGAGTACCTGGTGCGGCTCCACGAAGGCCAGACCACCATGACGGTGCCCGGCGGCGTCGAGGTTCCCGTCGAGGTCGACGACATCGATCACTTCGGCAACCGTCGCCTCCGCACCGTCGGTGAGCTGATCCAGAACCAGATCCGGGTCGGCCTTTCCCGCATGGAGCGCGTCGTGCGCGAGCGCATGACGACTCAGGACGTCGAGGCGATCACGCCGCAGACCCTGATCAACATCCGTCCCGTCGTGGCGGCGATCAAGGAGTTCTTCGGCACCAGCCAGCTGAGCCAGTTCATGGACCAGAACAACCCGCTTTCCGGTCTGACCCACAAGCGCCGCCTCTCGGCGCTGGGCCCCGGCGGTCTGTCCCGTGAGCGCGCCGGCCTCGAGGTTCGCGACGTGCACTCCAGCCACTACGGCCGGATGTGTCCGATCGAGACACCGGAAGGCCCGAACATCGGCCTGATCGGTTCGCTTTCGGTCTATGCGCGGGTGAACCCGTTCGGCTTCATCGAGACGCCCTACCGCAAGGTCAACGACGGTGTTGTTTCAGATGACATCGAGTACCTGACCGCCGACGAGGAGGACCGCCACGTCGTGGCGCAGGCCAACTCGCCAACGGTCGAAGCGGACGGCGGCTACAAGTTCGCTGAGGACCGCGTCCTGGTTCGCCGGAAGGGTGGCGAGGTCGAGTTCGTGTCGGCGACCGAGGTCGACTACATGGACGTCTCACCGCGCCAGATGGTGTCGGTCGCGACGGCCATGATCCCGTTCCTCGAGCACGACGACGCCAACCGCGCCCTGATGGGTGCCAACATGCAGCGCCAGGCGGTTCCGCTGGTGCGTAGCGAAGCACCGCTGGTCGGCACCGGCATGGAGTTGCGTGCCGCGATCGACGCCGGCGACGTCGTCGTCACCGACAAGGCGGGCGTAGTCGAGGAAGTCTCGGCCGACTACATCACCGTGATGGCCGACGACGGCACCCGGCACACGTACCGGATGCGCAAGTTCGCCCGCTCCAACCACGGCACCTGCGCCAACCAGCGCCCGATCGTCGACGCCGGCGACCGGGTGGAGTCCGGCCAGGTGCTCGCCGACGGTCCTTGTACCGAGAACGGCGAGATGGCGCTCGGCAAGAACCTGCTCGTGGCGATCATGCCGTGGGAGGGCCACAACTATGAGGACGCGATCATCCTGTCCAACCGCCTGGTTGAGGAGGACGTGCTGACCTCGATTCACATCGAGGAGCACGAGATCGATGCCCGCGACACCAAGCTGGGCGCCGAGGAGATCACCCGGGACATCCCGAACGTCTCCGATGAGGTGCTGGCCGATCTCGACGAGCGCGGCATCATCCGCATCGGCGCCGAGGTCCGCGACGGCGACATCCTGGTCGGCAAGGTCACCCCGAAGGGTGAAACCGAGCTGACCCCGGAAGAGCGGCTGCTGCGTGCGATCTTCGGTGAGAAGGCCCGCGAGGTCCGCGACACGTCGCTCAAGGTGCCGCACGGTGAGTCCGGCAAGGTCATCGGCATCCGCGTGTTCTCGCGCGAGGATGACGACGAGCTGCCCGCCGGCGTCAACGAGTTGGTCCGCGTCTACGTCGCGCAGAAGCGCAAGATCTCCGACGGCGACAAGCTGGCCGGACGCCACGGCAACAAGGGCGTCATCGGCAAGATCCTGCCGGTCGAGGACATGCCCTTCCTGCCCGACGGCACGCCCGTCGACATCATCCTGAACACGCACGGTGTGCCGCGACGGATGAACATCGGCCAGATTCTGGAGACCCACCTCGGGTGGGCCGCCAAGGCCGGCTGGAAGATCGACGGCTCACCGGATTGGGCGAGCAATCTGCCCGAGGAGATGTTGGACGTCGCACCCGACTCCATCGTGTCCACGCCGGTGTTCGACGGCGCCAGGGAAGAGGAGCTACAGGGTCTGCTGGCCGCGACGCTGCCGAACCGCGACGGTGACAAGCTCATCAACGACGACGGCAAGGCAGCGCTGTTCGACGGCCGCAGTGGTGAACCGTTCCCGTACCCGGTGACGGTCGGCTACATGTACATCCTCAAGCTGCACCACTTGGTGGACGACAAGATCCACGCCCGCTCCACCGGCCCGTACTCGATGATCACCCAGCAGCCGCTGGGCGGTAAGGCGCAGTTCGGTGGCCAGCGGTTCGGTGAGATGGAGTGCTGGGCCATGCAGGCCTACGGTGCGGCGTACACGCTGCAGGAGCTGTTGACCATCAAGTCCGACGACACTGTCGGCCGGGTCAAGGTGTACGAGGCGATCGTCAAGGGCGAGAACATCCCCGAGCCGGGCATTCCGGAGTCGTTCAAGGTGCTTCTCAAGGAGCTGCAGTCGCTGTGCCTCAACGTCGAAGTGTTGTCGAGTGACGGCGCGGCGATCGAGATGCGCGACGGCGACGACGAGGACCTGGAGCGCGCTGCGGCGAACCTGGGAATCAACTTGTCGCGCAACGAATCTGCATCCGTCGAGGATCTGGCCTAATAGTTACTAATCCCGAAAGGGGAAAGGGAGTTACGTGCTAGACGTCAACTTCTTCGATGAACTCCGCATCGGCCTTGCCACTGCGGACGACATCCGCAACTGGTCCTTCGGTGAGGTCAAGAAGCCGGAGACCATCAACTACCGCACGCTCAAGCCAGAGAAGGACGGCCTGTTCTGCGAGAAGATCTTCGGACCGACTCGCGACTGGGAGTGCTACTGCGGCAAGTACAAGCGCGTCCGCTTCAAGGGCATCATCTGTGAGCGCTGCGGCGTCGAGGTGAC